>NZ_CP008852.1:4725000-5025000 GCF_000725345.1 Pelosinus sp. UFO1 | reverse complement strand
TGTTCAATTAAATTGTACAACTTTTGATCACTTACAGCTTGCTCAGGGTGACCTTTAAATTCGTTGTTGCCTAATTCCCACGCGTCATAGTTCATTCCATTATAAGCAGCCATTTCCATTTCCCCGTAAAAAATATTGTGATATGGTCCGCGAGTAAAAAGATCACCCGCATCAACCAAAAGGACATTTTGCACTTCTGATCGTATCTTTTTTATAATAGTTGCTTTTCTGGCTAAAGCATATGGTTCATAATCATGGAAATCATTAGTATGAATAACGGTTAGCTTGAAAACTTGCGGCTGAGCCTGTTCAGCAAAAGCAAAAACAGGTATCATAATGGACACAAGCATCCAAATCAAGGTAATTAAGGTAAGGCTCTTCTTTGGAATATTCACGTCTCTCCCCCTCGAATACTCAAGACTGCAAGTCATATTATAAAACTACAGAACCCATTTTCGCTAAAAGGAAAATGACTTCTCGTGTTATGCACCAATAAAGATATGTTCTTCTTGGGATTTCATAGGGTTATTGATTGCTATTGTTGTGTTGATTGTTTCAAGAATAATGTTAGCGATATTTTGGGAACCGTTTATAGGAATCGTATCATTGTATGTCAGATTACCACAAGAAGCAAAAATAGCAGTTTCATTAATTATTGTGCATGCTTCGATGGGGGTCGGGCAATGATAACCTAATTGATTTTTATTAATAAAGTCAATATTACCTGTCTCTTGGATACCAACCGCTTCCGTAACAATTAGCGTTTTTTTCATCGTTACGCCTTCCATTAGAGTACCAGGACCAGCCTTAGAGACAATTACATCACTTGCTGCCATCAGTGTTTCCATATTATTCACAAAGCCGTAGACGTGCAATCGGTCTGAATGGACTTTTCGGTTGTTAAGTTCATTATATAAATCCTTGTTATTACCTGTTATGACAAGGATTTGTTTATCAGGGCACTGTTTTTTTAAGGTATGGACCCAATCCCCTATATTGCCTGCCCCAACTCCACCACCTGTAAGGAGGACTGTAAAGGGTTCGCTTTTTATGCCAAGTTCATCACATGCTTGCTTTTTTGATAATTTACTATTTAAAAATTTAGGGTGTACTGGAAAACCAGTATAGATAATCTGACTGTAAGGAATCCCATACTTTATTAAAGATTGAAATGCTTCTTTTGTAGGAACAAGGTATAGATCCGCTCCTGGTGTTGCCCATGATGCATGTATGGTAACAAGATCTGTAATGACAGCTATGATTGGCCAATTGGCGCATGACTCTTTACGAGTTTGCTGTAATAAACCAATAACTAATGGATGAACGGCCACAACGGCATCAGGCTGGGTATTCGCTATTGTTCGTTTAATACTATAGTGAGATTGAGAATATACTATTTTCGTTAGTGCATTGATACGACCAATACTGTTAGTTTCTTTAAAGAATAAATTGTTTAGCCAGACATGTTTCTTGGAGCAGTAATCATAAATTTCCGGTGCTTTTTTCAGCCCTGGGAAATTCGTTGTACGTAAAAAATCGACAATGGTAGATTGTATGCTCTGTTCTTTATCAAGTGCAGCTATTATCGATGCCGCAGCACTGCGGTGTCCACCGCCTGTGTCTGATATTGCGAACATAACCTTTATAGGCCTAATTGCCATAAGACACCTCTCATTATCAGATTTTGATAATACCGTAGGTACTTTATTTTTTATTATACGAAGCTAATTCAATTATAATGGAATCATATAAATCTTACGTTAATGAATGATTAAGAAAATGTTAAATGTTACAATAAGTGTAAAAAATACGGTTTAGCCGCAATAATAGGATATCAAGGTGAGTTCAATCAAGTGGCTGCTCGCAAAAGGCTCAACATGCAGCTGATACTACTTGTTGAGCCTTAAAACCTTTATTCGAAATCCGATTTCATTAATGATCTCTTTTTGCATGTTATATAAAATGAAATAAGCGGATATACTTTTGTCACAAGACGGATCCCCTTTATCTCCCCTTGAACAATCACGTCTTGTTGTGATGAGATACTTTTATTTATGAACAGTGAAATTAAAGTTATCGCTATCATCCGTTAGATGAATTTTTCCCCGGTATGTTCTGTATTTATCTTTACCTATCGTTACCCAATACGTTTTGCTTGTTAATGGTAAGTAAATTGTATAATTACCTCGATAGTTAGTCTTTGCAACTTGTATGCCATTCAAGCCACCTTCCATTTCGAACACTATTTTTGCTCCATTAATTGGTTTCAAGTCCGAATCCGTTATTTTTCCAGAAATAGTGAATTTAGAGGTTGCTGTTGCAGTATTGATATAAAGCATGTTTACTAGAAGAAAAGAACAAATAATTAGCAAAATCCTGTTGTTTTTCAAAATAAGCACTCCTTATTGGTATGTAATTTTTTACAGATAGGCAATATGATACTATAAAGTTGTGATGAAAGTATGACAACAATACCAATTTACACGAAGATAAACATTTCCTGCCTCTTACCCTTGTCACACTTTTGTCTTATTTAAATGATATAGTTCAATATAGGCTATTCATTCATTTAACCTTACATAATGATACTTAGTAAATGAAGTGCCAATTAAGAATTAAAACATTCCAGGAGGACTTATTATGAAAAAAATCGCACTTACTGTGGCTTCCCTACTCGCCTTCGGTATCAGTACTGGTTTTGCCGCCCCTATTAATAATCTGTCACAAGGTCAGACAGCTGTCGGTGTAGTGGATGACTCTTTCTATCTCGAACACAAGATGTCGGATAACCTTACACTTGGATTCCAAAAGAACGACATTTACGGACAAGTTAATGTCAATAATAATATTAGAGCTATTATTGGTAGCAGAGATTATAATTCCAATTCAAAACTCTACGTAGGAGCAGCAGTGACAAGCCCATTAGCTCCTTCCTTAGATGGCTATGCCTCTCTAGTCGGCGCTTCTGGTTTTAAAGAACTGCAAGTTGGGGCTAATTACAACCTGACTAACAATCTTGACCTTAATGTAAACTACCGCTCCTTTATGCCAGATGAAGGCAGCAACAGTAATCGTACAGCGTTGGGTGCGACATTTAAATTTTAAGAAAAGACTTGGCTTGTGCCAAGTCCTCGGACGTAGGCAGAAGCCTTAGTCGTTCTTATTTGGAATCAAGAAAGTGCTATACTTTCTGATTCCGTAAAACTAACGCTAGCAATCGAAAATAATTTGAGTACTTTAACAAAAATAGAGGGTTTCGCTTAATAAAGCGAAACCCTCTATTTTTGTTATTTCATTTATAATTACATTGCCTCAGCACTTTTCCGTCGGCCATAGGCTCTTTGCGCCTGTCTGCTCTTTCCTCTTTCACCAAATAATGCTCCGATTAAGTTAACGGTTAAACGAGCTGTAGTATCATCTTTGTCTAACAAGGGATTGACCTCCACAAATTCAGCGGAAATCAATTGATTGGATGCTGATAACAGTCTAACAGCTTGTAAGCTTTCTTTATAACTGATACCATCGGCAACGGGGGTACCTACTCCCGGGAATTCTTGAGGATCTATACCATCTACATCAAAACTAAGATGAATTCCATCACAGCGCTCAGACAAATACCGCAAGGTTTCGGCTATGACAACTTCGATTCCTAGTCTTTTTACATCCTCAGCTGTATACATTTTTATATTTCTTTCTGCAATTAATTGCTTTTCGCCCTCATCAATATCTCGGGCGCCAATCAACACAATGTGCTCTGGTTTCACTTTCCCATGATAACCACCAATATAGGTAAGAGCAGAGTGCCCTAGCCCCATGCTAGCCGCCAAAGGCATGCCGTGAATATTGCCACTAGGTGAAGTCTCAGGTGTGTTTAGATCCGCATGAGCGTCATACCAAATTACACCTATATTTTTATAATGTTTGGCAATGCCAGCCAGTGTCCCCATAGCAATACTATGGTCTCCCCCTAAAACAAGAGGGAAACGTCCTTCTTGTATAATATCTGAAACCTTTGTTGCTAATTTCTCACTTGACTCAACAAGGGTCTTAACATTTTTAATATTTTCACCTGTCTGCCTAAATCGTCCCGTAATGCCAATCGTAAGATTACCTTCGTCAACTACATGTTGCCCTACGCCCTTTAGACGCTCTACTAAACCTGCGCTACGGATACTATGAGGTCCTAAGTTGGTACCATAACGTGTCTGTCCTAGCCACATAGGTACACCAACAATTGAAATTCTTCTTTTCATGGAATTCACTATCACCGCCCCAATCTTTTCCAATTTTAATTCACTGCGAATTTTATTTTAAACCTTTCTTGTCTAGTGTGCAAGAAAAGATTTATAAAATACTTTTCTTTTTTTAGAAAAATATTTATTCTTCTCCTTATCTTTTTCAGTAATTGATTATTTTTCTATTATTTTGATAAAATATACCATAAGATTCCCTAAATTACTCCTCTTTTAGCAAAACAAACCTTTTCATGTTATAATATAATTCGAACTAGTTTTAAACATAATACAATATACATTATAGGAGGAATACTATGCAAACTTACACGTTTAGTAAATTACAAACAGCAAACAGTCTAAGAGTCCGGTTAATCGTGTTATTTGTACTATTTGCTTTACTGCCTACCTGTATAGTGGGCATAATGAACGCCTACCAAAACATTACCGAAAAGAAATCTGCAATTGTCCAAAATAACATAGTGTTAACTACCCAGCTCTCTAATCAGATTGAGCGTCTTTTAGACGATTCTCAAGGATTGCTAGTGACAACGGCCACAGCAATTGGTGCGTCATCGACAAACAAAACATTAGATCCAGTCGCTATAAAGACTGCACTACTTGAGATGAAAAAACAAAATCCAATTTTCGAGTTAGTAATCGCTAACAATAGCAATGCAATGCAAATTGCTCGAACTTCTGGAGAGTTGCGAGACCAGTCCGGCAAGGCAAATATTATTAGTGCTTTGCAGGGAAAAACCTTCTTTTCCGATGTATACATATCAGCCTCCACTCAGGCCCCCTGTGTAACAATCTACACCCCTATCAAGGACAATACTGGAGCAGTTATTGGACTTATGTCTGCTGATATTAGCCTTAGTTCCATTCAAGATATCGCTAACAGTGGCAAAATCGGCAATACTGGCTATATCGACATTGTTGACAAGCAAGGAGTACTTATTGCTCATCCTAATAAAGACCGGGTTTTGCAAAAAGAAAGCGTTGCCGATCTTAGCTATATCTCTAAGGCCCTTCAAGGACAGTCTGGCAGTACTACTGCTATTGCAACTAACGGAGCAGAAGCCTTAACTGTATTTACCCCTATTACAAAATACAACTGGGCTATTGCTGCCTATATGCCCTCAAAGGAAATAAACAGCACCATCTTATCGTCGTTACTGTTTACTGTACTATTAAGTTTATTGGCCGTCGCATGCGCTGCATTCACAGCTTACTTTATTGGCCGAAGCATTTCTAGACCATTGCAACAATTAGCTGTTAATGCTGACTTGTTGGCAAATGGAGATTTAACTGGAGAAATCAAGGCCCAAGGTGCACTGGAAATTAATCAACTTTCTCATGCCCTTAACAAAATGCAAGTTAATTTTAAACAAATCATCCAAAATATTGTAGCCACATCTGAGCAAGTTGCTTCCTCCTCTGAGCAATTAATGGCTGGTGCCGAACAGTCAGCGCAAGCCGTTGACCAAGTTGCCCATTCCATTACCCAAGTAGCAGGTGCTACGGATAAACAACTTACAGCTGTTAATCAAGCAACCGATATTGTAACTGAAATATCTACTAGTATCCATCATATTGCTGAACAAGCCAATATGGTTTCCAGCACTTCGGAACAAACAGCAACTACTGCGAAAGACGGTGGTAAAGCAATTAGTACTGCTATGGAACAAATGAATCGCATTGAAAGTACTGTCATAAATTCCGCTCAAGTAGTTGCTACCTTAGGTGATCGTTCCAAAGAAATTGGACAAATTATCGATACCATTGCTGGAATTGCCGGACAAACAAATTTGTTAGCGTTAAATGCCGCTATTGAAGCAGCGCGTGCCGGAGAACAAGGTCGGGGCTTTGCAGTCGTTGCTGATGAGGTAAGAAAACTAGCGGAACAATCGCATGATGCGGCAAAACAAATTACTACTTTAATCAGTGGTATTCAAACGGAAGCAGACAAAGCTGTAGAATCTATGAATAATGGAACCCAAGAAGTTAAAATCGGTACCGAAGTAGTGAATAATGCAGGACAAGCCTTCCAGCAAATCACGTCTTCTGTTACACAAATGTCTGGACAGGTACAGGAAATATCCGCATCAATTCAGCAAATAGCAAGTGGTAGCCAAAAAGTAGTAGCTACTATGCATACAATTGATGATATCAGCAAAGATACTGCCCTCCAAACACAAACCGTCTCGGCAGCTACGGAAGAACAATCCGCTTCCATGGGGGAAATCTCTCATGCTAGCCAACTATTAGCCAACATGGCTGAAGAATTGCAGAAGGCTGTACATAAGTTTAAAATGTAATATTATATTTGAAGCTAGAAGCCCTATTCCGCAAAAGGAATAGGGCTTCTAGCTTTTTCTCGATAAGAAAAGACTTGGCTTGTGCCAAGTCCTCGGACGCAGGCAGAAGCCTTAGTCGTTCTTACTTGGAATCAAGAAAGTGTTATACTTTCTGATTCCGTAAAAATAGGCCTCGCTAGTGCTGGATCCTCACCAGACAGACAACTCTTATGTTTTTTATTGAATTATTATCTCTATCTATTCTGATTCTGTAAATCTTACATTTTTATAATTTCTAGGGATACAATAAATTAGAAGCGTGAAAAAACTCTATATTAAATATCAAGAAAAGGAGTTTTTATTATGGTTCTACAATTAGGAGCAGCTGCTTTTCTCTTCATTGCAGTTTGCTTCGTATTATTGCAAATGATTCACAGTGCGGGGATTATTTGAAATAAGCACGCTGACTTAAACCAAAATAAGGGGCTCGTCACATTTATGACGAGCCCCTTATTTTTATGCCTTCTGTGCTTTTGCCCAGGAATCCCTGAGCCCTACAACACGATTGAATACAGGTAACTCTGCTGTTGAATCCTTAGCATCCAAGCAGAAGTAGCCTTGGCGTAAGAATTGATATCGCTGGTCTGCAGTAGCCTTTATCAGACTAGGTTCTACCATACAATTTGTCAGTCGAACCAGAGAATTAGGATTCATCGCTTCCTTAAAATCCTTTTCCCCTTGCTCAGCATCGTCTTCTTCTGAAAGCAAATAGTCGTATAATCTCACTTCTGCTTGAGCAGCCTGAGAAGCAGAAACCCAGTGCAGTGTTCCTTTCACCTTACGAGTTGTTCCACTGCCACTCTTGGTTTCTGGATCATATGTGCAACGCAGCTCGATGATTTCACCAGTTGTTTCATCTTTTATTACTTCTTCACATTTGATAAAGTAGGCATTTTTCAAACGAACTTCTTGCCCAGGAGCCAAACGGAAGAATTTTTTGATTGGAACTTCCATGAAATCATCCTGTTCAATATAGATTTCTCTTGAAAAGGGAATCGTGCGACTGCCCATTTCAGGTTGCTCAGGATTATTTTCTGTTTCCAATTCTTCCACTTGACCTTCAGGGTAATTCGTAATGACTACCTTCAAAGGACGTAGTACAGCCATAGCCCGTATTGCCTTGCTATTTAAGTCTTCTCGAATACAATGTTCCAGCATAGCAATATCCACAGTACTATTGCTTTTCGCAATCCCGATACGTTCACAGAAATCACGAATGGCTTCTGGAGTATACCCACGACGGCGCAGCCCTGAGATCGTAGGCATCCTTGGATCATCCCAACCATCTACTAAACCTTCTTCTACTAACATTCTAAGTTTGCGCTTACTCATTACCATATTTGTGACATTTAAACGGGCAAATTCAATTTGCTGGGGACGGGCTTCCATTGCAAGTGAGGAAATCAACCAATCGTAAAGAGGACGATGATCTTCGAATTCCAAGGTACAAATAGAGTGAGTAATGCCTTCTAAAGCATCAGAAATAGGATGTGCAAAATCATACATAGGATAAATGCACCAAGCATTGCCTGTACGATGATGCTGTGCCCGCATAATACGATACAAAATCGGATCCCGTAGGTTTAAGTTTGGCGATGCCATATCAATTTTAGCCCGTAATACTCTAGAGCCATCGGCAAATTCACCAGCTCTCATACCGGCAAATAAAGTAAGATTTTCGTCCACAGAACGTTCACGATGAGGACTATTTTTACCCGGTTCTGTCAAAGTGCCACGATATTCTCGCATTTCTTGAGGACTCAAATCACACACATATGCTTTTCCTGCTTTGATGAGTTTCACAGCACAGTTATAGATCTCCTCAAAATAATCAGAAGCATAAAACATACGGTCATCCCAATCAAAACCTAGCCATTTTACATCTTCTTGAATCGAATCTACATATTCAACTTCTTCTTTACTAGGATTCGTATCGTCAAAGCGCAAATTACACAAACCCTGATATTCTTTCGCAATACCAAAATTAAGGCAAATGGATTTTGCATGTCCGATGTGCAAATAGCCATTAGGCTCTGGTGGAAAACGGGTATGCACTTTGCTATTATTTTTATTTGTTTTTAAATCTTCGTTAATAATATTTTCAATAAAATTTGAAGATATTACAGCATTTGTCGTAGTCATCCTTGAAACCCCTTCTCGATTTTTAATTCTTTTATCCTTTTATCTTATTCACAGTTCGGCATTTATCGCCCTTTTCCTGCTTATGCCAAACATGCTACTACGTATATAATAGATAAAATAACCATTTTAGCTAAAAATTAACCAATTCTAAAGCAAGCTTTACTACCCCGTTCTGATGCCATAACTTCTAAGCGGGCATCAATTCGCTCCTTCAGTTCAGGTACATGAGAAATAATCCCCACCAGACGTCCCCCCTGCTGCAAATCGACTAATGCTTTAATGGCAAAATCTAAAGATTCAGGGTCCAAGGTGCCAAAGCCTTCGTCTACCAAAATCGTATCTAAATGTATCCCACCTGAATAGGATTGAACAACATCAGCGAGTCCCAAGGCTAATGACAAGGAGGCCAAAAATGTCTCACCACCAGATAAGGTCCCTACACCTCTAGCAATACCTGTATAGTTATCAAAGACTTCTAAATCTAGGCCACCTGCTGCATTTTTTCTTGCGCGATCCATGGTCCGCTGCAAATAATATCGATTTCGGCTCATCATTTTGAGTCGTTCATTCGCTGCTACAATCACATTATCTAACAAGGTTCCGAGTACAAAACGCTGGAGCGTTAATTTATGCTCATTACCACCATTGGCTACCTCAGCAAGGCGCCCTACCACTGCATACTCAGCTTTTACCGTGTCCGCCTTTTCATCGAGCTGGTCTATCCTTTTTATCCAAGCTTGTTGCCGCTTAATTTGCGCCTCAAGATTAGTATGGGCGGCAAATACTTCATTATACATTTCCTGCCCCTGAGCGACCACCCCTTCTAGCTGCATCAAATCCGGCACTACTAAATCTTTTGCAGCTTGGGTAGTCTGCTCAACTCTCATAGATGCTGTACTGAATTCTAGATCAAAAGCAGCAATCTTTTCTTTTAATCTCTGCATTCCTTCTTGTGGCTTCTTAGCTTGTTCATAATCTTCTTGATCTAGGAAACCAGCTTCACCTAGCCGTACCATAAATTGTGATTTTTCTTTCTCATATCGTTCTTTATATTCTAACAAGCGGCTCTTCATATTTTCTAATATAGTCTGATCTTTAATAACAAGTGCTTGGGCTTGTTGTAAATTCCGTTGTGCTTGTTCCCAGGCCATCTTATATTCTTGGCACTTCCGTTCTGTATCTTTTAACATACTTGCCAGTTTTTCTTTGTCCTGAAGTTCTTGTGGTACCGCCAAACGCCTCTCTGCCACAACCGTCTCCGCTGCTTTTAAAAGAGTGTCAGCCTGTCGCCATTCTTCCTCTACCTGCTCTAATGTCTCATTTATTTTACTGTGCTCATTTACCATTGCTTCTAATTCTTTGGCTAGTTCCTTGGATTTCTTCTCACCGGTCACCGCTTGTTCATATTGTTCCCTTAACCCTTTTGTAGCTTCGTCAAGCTTTGCCACGGAAAGTTCAGCGTGCTCTTTTAGATCAGACTTCAAATCTTTTATTCGAAGTTCCCAAGTATTCTTTTCCGTTTGCAGAGAACTACGCTCACTACGGAATTTCTCCCGTCTCTTTTCTAGAAGTTCTAACTGTGCTTGCGCATTTTTGATCTGCTTTTCATCAGGCATGTCTTCTACGGAATGCGCAAGCCTCGGATGATTGGTTGCACCACATACAGGACAGCTAGCACCTGTTACTAAATGACTCGCCATTAAGGCCGCTTGTCCCTTAACCCAATTATCCTGCAGCTGGAACAATGATGTTTTAGCATTTTCATATTCTTCATCTAATCCAGCCAATTGATTTATGGAGGCAGTTACCTGCAGATCCAAGTTGGCAAAAGTTTGGCAGGCTTCATCTAATGATTTACGTTTTATTAGCAAGCGCTCTGCTTCCTGCCACTGAGCCTCTCTATTACCAACCTGCAGGGCCAATACCTGATATTGCTCTTGTTCAACGCACAATTGATCCCTCTTCTGCTGCACCTGAGTACACCTTAGCATTACTTCTTGTTTCTTCCCCTCTACTTTAGTAAGCTCCTTGTGATTTTTCGCCAATTCTTTCAAAGCCTCTTCCAGAAGCACTACTTTTCCTTCTAATTGTTGCAAACTTAGAATTTCGCGGGCAATGTTGTTTCGTTCTACTTCTTTCTTAGCTTCAGTCTCAAATATTTGTTGAGCCTCATTTTCTTTTTTTATATCTGCTTCTAACTGCAGCAAATATGTTTTGCTTTTCTCTTCTAATTCCATTACATCTTGAGCACACTGTAATAAGTTTTTTTCTAAATCTCCCAGAGTTGCAGCTGCAGTTGCACGAACAAAATTCACTCTTTCCTCTTCTATGAACTTTTTTTGATCTGTAAGTTCGGCTAGCGTTTGTAGTGCTTTTTCTTTTTCTTTGATTTTATCTTGTATAACCCGGCCTTGGCTAACTGCCTGCTGGGCCTGTTGTAGTTGTTCATTTGCCTTTTTTATCTCCAGAAGCAAAAGCACTGCTTCTTTTTGATTTTCTTTAAGACTATCCAAAAGTTCAGTTACATCTGCAGCACCTGCTTCCTGCAAGATCCACTGGTGCTGTTTTGTTAATTCTTCATTAGCTATCTTCAATTGCTGGGCATTTTCCTTTAACTTATCCTCTATCGTCCGATATAAATCAGTCTTAAACAAGGCTTGCATAATTTCTTGCCGTTCACTTGAGTTGGCAGTCAGTAATTTTCGAAATTCACCTTGTGGTAATAATACCACTTGCCTAAATTGACTGCTTTTGAATCCCAATACCACTTCGATTTGCTTAGTAACATCCAACCATTTTGATGCCAAGAGTGCAGGCTGGCCTGACAGGGGAATGCTCCATAGCTCGGCCGTAGGTGGCATGGTCATTTTTCCTTCACCCCTTTTCTTGGGGCGTTCTTGCTCTGGAATACGTTTTACTTGGTAGCGTGCCTCTCCAATCGCAAACTCAAAGACTACCTCTGTAATAACAAGCTCTTCTGCATGATCACTGCGCATGGATTTCCCATCTCGCTCTACACCACTGGCATCACCATAGAGAGCAAAACACATGCCATCTAAAATTGTAGTTTTCCCCGATCCGGTTGGACCATGAATCAGGAAAAAATTTCGGTCTTGCAATTCCCTAAAGTCAAGTTTTTGCAGCCCTGCATAGGGACCAAAGGCTGTCATCGTTAAACATAGCGGTTTCATAAACCGGCCTCTCTTTCCTGCCGATATAACTCCTCAAGTACCGTTACTAATTGGGCCTCCTGCTCCACTGTCATCGACTCTCCAGTCATTTGGGAGAAGAAAGAGGCGAATAATTCCTTTTCACTAAGTTTTCGATGGTCTGCCCCTAGTCCAGCCAGCACACCACTTTTAGAAAATCGAGGGTATTCAATCTGCAGTACGTTTGGATAAACCTGACGCAGCCTTCCCATTGCATCTAGAATTGGTTCTGTATCTAGCAAGGTAACTGAGATATAATCCTCTCTATCAGCTGAATCTTGTAGCCCCTCTACTATTTCTTTAAAGTATCCTTTTATCAGGCGTACATCATGGCGAGGGGATAAAGGTATTTGTTCTATTTTAACTTCACCCTCTTGGTTTATCTCTACGATCTGAATACCCTTCTGCTGAGAAGCTTCGGCAAAAGAATATTTTAAAAGCGAACCACTATAGCGAATGCTAGGACTTCCTGCCTGTTGAGAGTTATGCAAATGTCCTAAAGCGGTATAGGAAAAGGATTCAAATACTCTCGGACTGACCATACTGCTGCCACCTACAGATAAAGGACGCTCTGATTCACTCTCCAAACTACCTGCAATAAAAGCATGAGCTACTGCCACCGAACGGCAGCCTTGAGGAATTTTCATTCTCACTTGCTGTACCATAGCTTCCATCCCTTGTTCATGGGTGCTAATGTCTGGGCAAGCAAGACGTTCCCTAACTAATGCCGGTTCTCCATAAGTAAGTGGCGCAAAACAAACAGGACCAAACTTGTCATACAAAGTAATTGGTTTAATTTCCTTTGCTAAAGACCCTACCACATATAAACCTTGACCTGCCAATAAACGGCTGCCAAAGCCTAAACGTTCTGCACTGTCGTGGTTTCCAGCTATCATAATAATCGGGACCTTATAATCTAATAAAACTTGGGTTAGAACCTCATTTAATAACTCCACCGCTTCAATTGGCGGAACTGCCCGATCGTAAATATCGCCAGCTATTAAAATAGCATCGGGTTTTGTTTCTCGCACCAAGTCCTTAAACTGCTCCAAAATATAAGCTTGATCTTCCGTTAGATGAATCCCATGAAACAGCCGGCCTAAGTGCCAATCCGAAGTATGTAAAAAGCGCACAACCCCAATCCTCCTTCAGCTATTTTTTATCTTGTCATTGCAAAGATAAAGAAGACTTGATTCAGATGGAGTTTTAACTCCATCTGAATCTTAGCCCTTCTTATCCAGGGACTTAGCCGCTCTTAACTCCCACTTATATAAGTGAGCCTTGGATTCGAAAATCCTTAGAACGAACTTACTTCGAGTTTTACAGACTGTTATCCTAACCAGAGGGCAGGATATTACAGGCTGTTAACGAGATAAGTGAGCCTTGGATTCGAAAATCCTTAGAGCGAACTTACTTCGAGTTTACAGACTGTTATCCTAACCAGAGGGCAGAATATTACAGGCTGTTAACGAGATAAGTGAGCCTTGGATTCGAAAATCCTTAGAGCGAACTTACTTCGAGTTTACAGACTGTTATCCGGACCAGAGGGCAGGATATTACAGGCTGTTAACGAGATAAGTGAGCCTTGGATTCGAAAATCCTTAGAGCGAACTTACTTCGAGTTTACAGACTGTTATCCGGACCAGAGGGCAGGATATTACAGGCTGTTAACGAGATGAAGATGGGAGTCTTAGAGCGGTTTAGTCATCGGATAAACCGAATTATTCCTGAAAAGAAATAGGAGTATCTACATACATTTGCCCCCCGCGATTCAAGATTGCTTGTCCAGCTGTCCAATCCATAATCTTTTTCTCCAATATTTCCTCTTGCCCTACCTTCTCTAACACGATCAAGGTTATTTTATCGGTAAACTGTTTGTCTTCAATTCGATATCCTTGCATTCTAAGCTGGTTTTCTAACATCCCTATAAAGGTATAATCAATGGTTACCTCTATACAAGTGTGATTCTGCCGTTCTGTGGTACCAACCGCCTTAAGACCAGCACTAGCACTTTTGCCATAAGCACGAATTAAACCTCCAGCCCCAAGTTTAATACCACCAAAATAACGGGTTACTACGATCACCGTATCCTTAAGCTGGTTTTTTTTGATAATCTCCAAAATAGGCTTACCTGCTGTACCTGATGGCTCACCATCGTCATCCGCTTTTTGGTATTGATCATTCTCTCCTACCACGTAAGCAGAACAATTATGAGTCGCGTTCCAATGCTTCTTCTTTATTTCTTCAATAAAAGCGGTGGCAGCCGCTTCTGTCTCTACCCGTTTTACATAGGATATAAATCGAGATTTTTGAATCTCAATTTCTGCATCACCATAGCCGTTAACGGTTACATAAAAGTCCAACATTCTTTACACCTCGATCTTAGCATATCACAACATCGTCCAATTTTTATTAAACGAACTGAATACTAATCCTTATATTACCCTTATCTAGACGATTGCGGCTGCCAACATTTCTTCCAAACAACTATAAAATCGACTATCCTCTTGCGTTGTTCTCTTATTCGGTCCTTTGGTGCGGCCACCGCTACGCCGTAACTTGGCTTTTACCTCACGTTCCTCTAACAAAAATTCAATATTTTCATTAGTAAACACCCGCCCAACAGGACTAAGACAACTAGCCTTTTTCCCTAATACCATTGCCGCTAATCCCCAATCCTGGGTGACGATGATATCTTTCGCCTCCGTCAAATTAAGTACTTTAATATCCGCTTCTTGAGAAGCATCTCCTACCACCACATGATGGTCTGACACAATATTATGATTAAAGCTGGCTACTGTCCACACAGGTACAGAATACCTACGTCCCAGTTCCATACATATCTGTAGAGCATTCTTGGGACAAGCATCGGCATCTACTAAAATTTTCATCCCATCATCCTTTGTCATTTATAATTCCTTACAGAATTTTACCATATTTCCCTCCTATTATCTCCAAAATTTTTCTTGTCAAATTACCAGTACTAAATTAAGATAAAAAATAGATACCAACCAGAGCAGTTGGTTATACTATTACAACTAACAATAAAGGATGATAACAAAATGGACGACAAGACAATAGTAGATTTTTATGAACCCTTTGGCTTTTATGAAACAGAGATTGAAGATGGCTGCACTGCTCTTCTTTATGAAACATTAAATAATGGTGATTACGCCTTAGTTACCGATGGCGATGGAACAATGCCAGAAGACTTAGAGCAAGAAATCATCTTCGCCTATTATTCTGCTGACGGGGCCTTCTCCTGGAGTGTGAGTTTCGAAGATTCTCATCACTTCTTTGAACTCTTAGGCAAAAATACAGACAGCAACCACCTGATCGATATCGTAAAAAGCTATCGCGATAGTGGCGACTATTATTAAAAAGATTTTAATAATAAAAAAGGGTTCTGAGATAAGTATCTCAGAACCCTTTTCTTCTCTTCCATAGATTATTTTTTTAGCAGATCCTTGGCTCTTTGGTGTAAAGCAATGTCTTCTATTTCTGTAGGATTAACAACCAGATTATGAGGAGTAGATTTTCCATTTTCATCTACATGAATAAATGTCATAAAACCATCTAAGACAAAATCATCATCTTTTGCCATTAGCACTTTTACATACACCACCATACTAGACCTTCCGGCATAAGCTACTTTACTCTCATAACGAACGATACTGCCCTTTGGCACCGGGCGAGTAAAAACTAAACCATGAATATTTAAACAGACAGTGTTCTCAGGAGCAGTCATTGCTGACGCAGCGACAAAACCAGCTTCTACAAACCACTCTGCCCCTCGTCCTGCAAATAGGGTACCGTGGTGATTTAGATCTTTCCCTTTTACTAAGTGATGCGTAATAAACTTTTTCAATTCCATAATAGTTGCTCCTAATCCTGAAGATTTCCCCTTGCAAATTGTCGCAATTTTCAAATTCGTTCAGATTATATACTGTATTCTGCATACATTTTTATTTTTCCTGCCACCAAATTTATTTTTTCTTCATACGTACTAGCGTCCGACCACAAGCACATGGATTATCATCCAGAGAACAAAGAATGCCGGTGGAGTAACGAATTAACGGCATCGCCTCTAAGGTAAGACTCGTTAAAACTAACTCCCCAACTTCTCCCATATATAAGGATTGTCCACTTATTGGATGTACAACTTCTGCATAAAAGCAATCTTCCTGAATATGTAACCCCTCTTGGCAATGACATTCTCCTGCAATAGCCATCCCCCAAAGATCCTGCAATCCATAAATCTCTACCGGTTTCATTCCATAATTTTCCTGTATTTCCTGTCCTTGGAGTGGAGTTATCGACTGGCTATCGCAAAAAATAACTTGCAATGGCAATTCTGCTAAGTTGACCTGGGCCTTTTTTGCCTCATGTGCTACGTCCATTAAATGAGAAGCTTTCGAGTATACAGCAGTAACACCGAAGTCTTGCATTTCTTGAATCTGCTGTCCTATATTACTAGCATCCGTTACCCAAGTTGCACCAGTTTGCTGTACTCCATACTGCATACTATAATGATTATTGCATTCACCTGTTTTACTAAGAATCTGAAAAATAGAGGTCATATTTACTCCCCCAGCAACCAGCAAACGTGATATAAGCTCCGCCCACATATTCATATCGTTTTTTGTATAGCTTATTGCCTTATTTGCAAGGGGCCCCTCTTGGTTTTTATGAATATAGGAAACCCCGCTGACAGGCATAGTTAATAATCCATAAGGATAGTTATTAGCAATATCCTGAAAAGTCGTTACAGGAATCCTAGCTAGTTCATCTACTTTTGTAACGTCCTCTGGCTTCACGCCACACTCGTCAAAACGTTCTTTATATAAAATACTTTTCTCATAAACACGCTCTATGACCTTTGCTATTTTGTAATGTTGCCAAGCCTTCATATCACTTTTAGCTAACGTTTCCACTTGTTGATTCCAAAACATTACAATACCTCCTCTGTATCAATACTATTTTTAGCGCTACACCAAACCCTACTTGTCCCTATTTCTCTGTCAATACAAGATAACCTTTTACCTAGAAAATTAACACTAATGCTTCATATTTACTGACTCATTGGGTAACCTATATAAAACGCACTAAGTACTGCTTTTAATACCATAAATGATATGTGCATTGATGGAAAATTTTTAGTGTGTTTTATATAATATCGGAGGTGTACTACATGGATGGAATGATTTGTACTAACTGTAATACTTGGATGACCTTACAGGTCAAAAATTGCCCCAATTGCAATTCCAGCATTTATCTCGAAGGAGAAAACAAAAATGTGATTGACCGCATAGATCCGAACTGCCTCATTTATCGTTATGACGGTTCAGATCTATTAGAACCTGCGGTTGTCATCAAACAATTAAAAGTAAATATGAAAGTAGCAACGAAACTCCAAGAATATTCTAACCCGATTACTGTACCTAAACATAAAGTATATGCCTTTAACCCTAACGTGTTAAGCTCAATTCAAGGCTTACGCAATGAGCGTACTGCTACTATTATGCGCTATGACCAACTGATTCAATCTCATTGGCAACAGTTAAAGCCATACAAGACGGAGTAGCAGAATACTTTTTCCAAACTACCTCCTAATTACGTACTTCATAATACTGCAGCAGCTCACTCACTGTTACAATGCTATAACCCTGTTCACGAAGCTTATCAATTATGATTCCGATCGCCTCTGGTGTAGGCAATGGATATTGTCCCTCATGCAATAATACTATACTCCCAGGTTCCACATGCTGCATGACATTATCAACGACCTGCGAAACACTTGGTCTGCGCCAATCACCAGGATCAATAGACCATAAGATGGTAGTATAACCACGTTCCTTAGCTTCTGCTAGGACATTGTCATTATAAGCCCCCCCTGGAGGACGAAACAATGTTGGCTTCGGTGCCACTAATGTAATCGCTTTTTCTGCCTTATCCAGCTCTTCCTCGGTCTCTCTCTTACTCATCTTAGCTAAGGATTTATGACTATAGGCATGGTTAGCAATTTCATGTCCATCCGCTACTGCCTGCGCTAAAAGTTCAGGGTGGGCAGCAGCATTTTCTCCGAGAATAAATAGGGTGAGCTTCACCTTTTTTTCTCTAAGAATGGCTAACATGAGGGGCGTAGTTTTATAATGCGGGCCGTCATCAATTGTCAGTGCCACTACTTTATGAGTTGTCGGCACTTTTTTTATTACTTCGTTTTGCTGCGCTACCATCCCCTGAATGATTACCGTAGCAGATAGCATTACACCAAAGATGCCGGCAAAAAAACCTAACCTTCTCCTTCCCATATAAAAAGCCTCCCAATTCACTCTTATTCATTGGATCTTACGCAAAAGAATAGAAAGATATGCCTGGCAACTCGCATGATTCTATACTTACAGCAATATACTATAAGAGCTTTTACAAGGAGGATGAAATGTGGATGCGGTTTATTTATAACGTCATACTCCTATTTTGCCTTTTATTTTACCTACCGATTTCAATAGTTTATAGTGCTCCACCGAAGATTGAAGCCCAGGCTGCCATATTGATGGATGCCAAAACGGGCCAAATACTCTATGAGAAAAACAGTCATGCCCGAAATGCACCAGCCAGTACCACCAAAGTATTGACAGCTATCATAGCAATTGAAAGTGGTCATCTTGACGACGAGGTAAAAGTCAGCTCTCGGGCTGCTAATACAGCAGGTTCTTCTATGCATCTAAGCTCTGGTCAGATTATCTCGATGCGGGAGTTAGTTACTGGACTTTTATTACGTTCAGGAAATGATGCCGCTGTAGCCATTGCGGAACATCTAGCTGGCACTGTTGAAGATTTCGTTACTTTAATGAATCAAAAGGCTCAACTCTTAGATGCAACAGCAAGCCATTTTGCCAATCCTCATGGACTTACTGCGCCAGGACATTATTCTACTGCCTTTGATCTCGCCTGGATATCTAGATATGCACTAACAAATCCTATCTTTGCTACCATTGTCAACACAAAGGAAACCAATATTGAATGGCTAGATCGCCGGGGTAAAGAGCATGATCAAAGTCTGAGAAACACCAACAAATTACTTTGGCTACTAGAAGAAGCAGATGGCGTAAAAACGGGAACGACGAATCAAGCTGGGCCCTGCCTCATTGCCAGTGCCACCCGTGGTAATCAAAAATTAATTGCTGTAGTACTTCATGATCATTCCCGGTGGGTTGACTCCATGAAATTATTAAAATATGGCTTCGAATCCTTTGACTTATATGAATTTGCCAATAAAAATGATATTTTAGGCTCAATTCCAGTCGAAGGTGGTCTTAGTCCAACAATTGATGCAGTGGTTAGCAACATAGCTAGCCTTGTGGTACCCTCTGCTGATTATGAACATATTACAGTCTCTGTTGATGTCCCTGAAAAAATAAATGCCCCTGTGTATCAGGGGCAAAAAATCGGTGAAATTGTTTTTTTTGTCCGCCAGCAAGCAGTGAAGACTGTCGATATTGTCTCTGCCCAGACCGTTGACGAGCGTACAAATAGCAAGATATTTCTTGACTATTTACTTCGTTCCTTCCGCTTTCTTTCTAGCTGGGGAGTACTCTAAAGCTTATAAGGGTTTACGATAGAAAAATGGCAAATAGTGAGCAAAGCCAATATCACGGAAATTCAATATTGCCTCCGTACCACCAACAAATAAAACCCCACCAGGTTTGAGGGCCGCCAAGAATCTTCGATATAAGCCATCTTTTGCTTCCTCAGTAAAGTAAATCACTACATTACGGCATAAAATCAGATCAAAGCCTGTTTCAAATTTATCTAATAATAAATTATGTTTCTTAAATTCTACACGAGAGCGAATATCTTCATCAATCGTATAAGTACTACCAGATTGTTTAAAATATTTGGTAGCTCGGCCAGTTGAGATATTCTTAAATTCGGTATTCGTATAAACACCACTTTTCGCTTTTGCCAACATTTCAATATCGAGATCCGTCCCTAGAATACGATGTTTTGTATTCGGCGTTGCATCCTTTAATATCATTGCTAAGGAATAAGGTTCCGCACCAACAGAACAACCTGCGCTCCAAATATTAAGCTTCGGGCTTTGAGCTAACAAATCTGGAAGCACCTTGGTCTCTAGTTCGGAAAACTTCTCTGGTGTACGAAAAAATTCTGTAACATTAATTGTCATATAGTCAACGAACTCTTTGTACATCTTTGTATCTTTATCCAATAAATTAAAAAAATCTACATAAGTATTAGCCCCGTAGCGAGTCATTAAATTGTTAATTCGACGCTGCATTTGAGCTGGTTTATAATCATTTAAATTAATGCTAGATTTAGCATTAAATTTTTGTTTAAACAATTCCCAATCCTTTTCATCTACCACGACAACACCTCCACTAGTTTTTAAGTATATTCGACATATTCTATTAATTTCCTACTATATAAAACGAAAAGACTTTTGCTTTGAACTTAGATGCCCGTTAATAGAAAGTTTTATCACGTAATAACCGATAAAAATAATAGAAAGAGATACCCTCCCAATTATCGGGAGGGTATCTCTTTTGTTAACCAATAGAACCTCATTCCGTTCCATAGATCCTAGGCACCCTATTTCCTAACATACATACAACTTCATAGTTAATGGTCCCAATCTTTTCTGCTACTTCTTCCACCGGCAACGAAGCCCCACCAAACAAAAGTACTTCATCACCAATCTTGGCTCCAGGAATGTGACTCACATCTATCATACACTGGTCCATACATACCCGCCCCACTACTGGCGCCCTATAGCCATGTACCAAGACCTCTGCCTTATTGGCTAATAAACGCGACCAACCATCCGCATAACCCAAAGGTAACGTTGCTATACGACTTGCCTTTGGCGTAAAGTAAGTTCTTCCATAACTTATCGAAGTTTGCGGTAGTACATCCTTTATAAATCCTATTTGGGTCTTGAATTTCATGGCGGGTCTAAGTTCAACGGTTTTTTTCACCTCATCAGAAGGCCATAACCCATATAGAATGATACCGGGCCTTACCATATCGAGATGCATCTCAGGCAATTCTAATAAGGCTGCGCTATTTGCAATATGTCGGATTGGTATATTAATGTTGTGCCCTTTAACATATTCAATACCTTCCATAAATCTATCATACTGTTTAAAGGTAAATGTCTTATCTAGACTATCTGAATCCGCAAAATGTGAATATACACCTTCAATTTCAATGCCGGGCAAAGCAGCTACCGTCGCAGCAAATGCTCCTGCTTCTTGAGGTGGAATGCCAATTCTCGCCATTCCTGTATCAATTTTGATATGTACCTTTATTATTTTACCTAGAGCCACGGCAGCTCCAGATAATGCCTGAGCAGTATCTAAAGAAAATATAGTTTGGGTAATATCATACTCTGCCACTAACCTAGATTGACAAGTAGGTGTATATCCTAACACTAAAATTGGGACCTCAATTCCGGCCCGTCTTAATTCTATCGCTTCCGCCACAATGGCTACCGCCAGCCGATCAGCACCTGCCTGTAATGCTGTTTTTGCCACTGCTATTGCCCCATGTCCATACGCATCAGCTTTAACAACTGCACAAACCTTTGCACTTCTTCTTGTGACTGCTCTGATTTGTTTCATGTTATGCGCAATTGCTGATAAATCAATTTCTGCCCAAACTGCCCTTTCACTCATGTATAGCCCCTCCTGTTCACCTAAGAAAAAACAGACGACAAAGGAACCTTCACTCTACTCGCCTCTTGCCGACTTTATCTTTTACATTGCTAATAAAAACTATACTACTCCCAAGAAGCAGAATTGGCAACATTATTTTAAAGAAAAGGACTTGGCATATTCGCCAAGTCCTCAATCACTTAGTATTCTTATTGTTGATTTTTCGCTTTCTCAAATTGTACTATTAACTGATCTAACGCTATGCTTACAGCTGCGACTTCCTTGTCAATTAAGTTACCTGATTTTTTGTCTACTAGTTCATGAAGATGCACACGCACCCTCTCAATCTCCTGCGCCAATTTTTGCAAATTAGACATTACTAGCTCTCCTTGCCCGCTTCATTCTTGCCTGTTCAATAAGCCAATTATACCAATCCTCTAACCCGGTACCGCTTTGGCAGGAAACCTGTAATAAGGTAACCCCCGGATGAATACTAGTAATATCCCCTACTGCACTTTGGATATCAAAATTAGTATAGGGAAGTAAATCCACCTTATTTAAAAGGACTGCACTGGCCTGCTTAAATATCAAAGGATATTTTAAAGGTTTATCATCACCTTCAGTAATACTAAGTACAGTTACCTTAACATCCTCTCCAATATTAAATTCGGCTGGACAAACCAAGTTTCCTACGTTTTCAATAACAATTACATCTAAAGCTGTAAGATCAAGACAATCTAGTGCACTACGAACCATATTGGCATCTAGATGGCAGCCACCACCTGTATTAATCTGTACTACAGGAACACCATGTTGTTCTATACGCTCTGCATCCTTTGCTGTAAACAGATCTCCTTCAATTACAGCCATAGAAAGTTTGTTCTTCAATGCTCCAATGGTATTTTCTAGCAAAGACGTTTTACCGCAACCAGGTGACCCAAGTAAATTTAATACTAGAATACCAGATTCTCGAAATCGTTCCTGCAACTCAGCAGAAATTTGATCATTTTTATCTAGAATGCTTTCCATAACCTTTATTTGCATTTTATTCTACCTCCAGGTAATCAACTGCTAATTCACGTCCAGATACCACTGTCACATTAGCAGAGTGACAATGGGGACACAAAAATGAATAGCGCTCCACTGTAAACTGTTCTTCACAACTACTACATTTTCCAACAAGAGGTACAATTGTAATATCTATTTTTGCACCGTCAGCTATTGTACCAGCAGACAAAACAGCAAATCCAAACGTGAGAGATTCAGGCTCAACTTGCGTCATCTGTCCAATGAGTAGCTTAATGTAAGTTACCTTCACCGCACTATGTTCTGTGGCCGTTTTTAGTACGATGTCCAGTATTCCTTGCGCAATGGACATTTCATGCATAGGCCTCACTCCATATTACCATTTTCATACAATAATTTCGTCGCTAAAAGATAAATTCCTGCTACAACAACAAGTTTCGTCCTTCACATTTCCTCAACAAATTTTTGGAACTATTTACATAAGATAAACTAGAATAATCATTTTCTAATTTGTTGATACTAGAATTACACCAACATAAGGAGGTGATTATATTGTCTAGAAGTAACAGACCTGTAAACCCAGGTGCTGAAAACGCTCTTGATCGCATGAAACTAGAAGTTGCTAGCGAACTAGGTATTGCTGATCGAGTACGTTCTCAAGGCTGGAATACTATGACTTCTGCTGATTGCGGACGCGTCGGCGGTCATATGGTTCGCAGAATGATTGAGCAATACGAATCTGGCATGAGTGGCACTACTACTCAAGCAACTAACAGCACACTTACTGCTCAATTTGACGCTAACAAACAATCTTAATCTTGTATCCTAGGGCGGCGCAAGCCGTCCTTTATTTATTTTATCCTACCGTGGTTCAAAATATATCGTAATCTCTGTTCCAGCATCAACTATGGTATTCTCGGCTATACTTTGTCTTACGGCAACTCCTGTCCCTATAGGCACTATTGATAGGCCGACTTGTGTTATTTTATCACCGGCTTCTCGTATGCTTTTACCAGTGACATTCGGCACCACTACTTTTCCTGGAGGTGCTTTAATCTCTTTTGACACATCTCTTTCAGCCTGTGGGGTTTCCTTGGGGCTAGGTACTTGATATGTAATTTGAGGATAGATGGCAAGATGCCGCATAATCTGCCCTAAGATTTCACCTGCTATTGGTGCTGCAATTTCACCGCCATAATAAACACCTTGCGGATCATCAAGCACAACTAAAACAGCAACCTGAGGATCCTCGACCGGTCCAAAGCCAACAAAGGAAGCCACATAACGTCCCGCGGAATAACCACTGCCATTATCTTGCAGTTTTTCTGCAGTCCCTGTTTTTCCAGCAAAACGATAGCCTTTTACGAAAGCTTTCTTACCGCCACCTTCTGATACTACTTTCTCCATTAATCCGGTAAGTATCCTTGCTGTTTCAGGAGTAATTGCTTGGCGGACGGTTTGAGTTGTTACCTCCTGATCAATAGAACCATCCGCATTGCGAATTTCTTTTATAATATGAGGTTTTAATAGAACGCCCTCATTCGCAATAGCCGATACAGCGGTAATAAGCTGTAATGGTGTTACTGCAATACTTTGTCCAATAGACATAGTTGCCACATCAGAATCCCGCATATCCTTTGGATCAAATAGCAAGCCTTCCTCTTCTCCAGGTAATTCAATACCTGTTGCTTTGCCAAAGCCAAAGGACTTTGCATATTCTGTCAGCTTATAAGCTCCTAATCTCATACCAATTTGTACAAAACAAGTATTAATGGATTGTTTTATAACCTCTACAAAGGAAATATTGCCGTAGCTTTCGCCGCTCCAATTCTGAATACGACGCCCAGATACTTCCACAAAACCAGCATCCGTAAATCGCTCTTCTGGGGTTAATTTACCTTCCTGCAAAGCGGCCGCTGAAACAATACTTTTAAATGTGGAGCCTGGCTCGTAATTATATGCTACCGCTCTATTTTTCCACTCTTGATCACTGTACTTGTAAAACTGGTTAGGATTATAAGTTGGACGATTAGCCATCGCCAATATTTCTCCAGTATGAGGGTTCATAACAATTACAGTGGCCCCACGCGGTTTATTCGTGATCATTGCTTTATCCAAACTTTGCTCAACAATAAACTGGATCGCACTATCTAAGGTAAGATATACATTTTTCCCTTGCTTCGGAGGGGCAAAGGTGAAAATTGACTTAAAAATAGGAGTACCTCGGCTATCAGTATCTACGGAATGCTCCACTGATTTCCCCTTAATGACCTTGTCTAAAGCCATTTCCATTCCATCTAGACCAATATCATCTGTACCAACAAAACCCAAAACTTGGGCAGCTAAATTGTCATTGGGGTAGTAACGCTTGCTTTCTTCTAAAAAACCTAATCCTTTAATATCTGCTTCTTTAATTGCTGTTTGTATCTTCTGCGCCATAGCTGGCTCAATCATACGTTTAAGCCAAATAAACTGCCCGCCTGCCGTTAGCTTTTCTCGAACATCTTCAGGCTTCATCTCTAATAAGGTTGCCAATAGGGGAACGATCGCATCTGGATCTTTGATCTCTGATGGATTGGCATACAAGGATTTTGTTAGACTGCTGACAGCTAATTCTCGTCCATTTCTATCGTAAATAGTCCCTCTCGGCGACTGCAGCACTTTACTATCCTTTACTTGTATCGCCATCTTTGCTGTCATACGCTCACCATTAACGAATTGCAGCCACCCAATGCGTCCAAGCAAAATAAGGACCATTCCTAGTAATACACTTAAAAATATAACCATACGCCGCTGTAAGATCACAACGTTTTTTTCTACCATACAAACCAACCCTTCCAAAAACACAATACTGCAACGACTAACTATTCGTCCCAACTGGCGAATTTCCCTGCCAAAAAGCAGTCCACATTTTTAAAAGAAAAAACACCCTGTAAGGGTGTTTTTTTTATAGTTATTTATTTTTATGCCAGTATTTCTGCTACTGGAGTATAAGGCAAGTTTTGATCATCGGCTACAGCCTTGAATGTCACTTTCCCGAGATAAACATTAAGACCTCTTGCTAATCCAGCATCATCAATAAGAGCCTGCTTCCAGCCTTTATTGGCAATCTGTAAAGCATATGGCAAAGTAGAATTCGTCAAAGCCAAGGTAGAAGTACGAGCCACTGCACCAGGCATATTGGCTACAGAATAGTGTACTACACCATGTTTCGTATAAGTAGGTTCACTATGGGTTGTAATACGGTCAATGGTTTCTACAGAGCCACCTTGATCGATAGCTACATCGACAATCACGGAACCAGCTTCCATAGTTTTAACCATTTCCTCACTTACCAATTTAGGAGCCTTAGCACCAGGAATCAGAACAGCACCTACCAAAAGATCCGCTTGTTTTACCCATTTAGCAATATTATAGCTGTTAGACATTACAGTTGTAACTCTACCTCCAAAAATATCATCAAGGTATGCAAGACGATCAGTAGATTTATCAAGAACAGTAACACGAGCTCCCATGCCAACTGCCATCTTAGCTGCATTGGTACCTACAATACCGCCGCCAACAATAACGACTTGACCAGACTCAACTCCAGGTACACCGCCTAAGAGTATGCCTTTGCCACCCCAAGGTTTTTCTAAGAATTGTGCACCAATTTGTACAGCCATACGACCAGCCACTTCACTCATCGGTGATAATAAAGGCAAGGTGTTATTACGGCCTACGATGGTTTCGTAAGCAATACCAATTACTTTTTTCTCTAACATCGCTTTCGTCAATTCAGGTTCAGGAGCTAGATGCAAATAGGTAAATAAAATTTGTCCTTCATGGAATAAATCATATTCAGGAGCCAAAGGCTCTTTTACTTTAATAATCATTTCGGAGGAATCAAACAATTCTTTCTTGTCAGCAATCACTTTAGCCCCTACTTGGGTATAACTTTCATCGGAAAAGCCACTGCCTACACCTGCACTTTTCTCAACAAGCACAGTATGCCCAGCTCTACAAAGATCTTCTGCTCCTGCTGGAGTCAATCCAACACGGTTTTCATTGTTTTTAATTTCTTTAACTACGCCAATAATCATTGTAAGTCCCCCTATTTTTTCGTTTTCATAATTACAGTAATATATATAACGATGCAATTAGCATTGTTATCTTATACCATATTGCAAAAAACATGCCAATTAATAAAAAAATAGGAATTTACAATTTTCTTTTGGTATGGTCCAATGATTGCTTACCTACAACGACAGCCTACTATGCTTCAAAAAGTAACAAGCCTGCTTTTTTATCTTTCAGATGGCTATTTTGTAAACTTTAGTTTCCACAATGCATTCCACTGTTACGAAAAGTTTCCACAGACAAGCAAATTTATGTCATGTACCTTGTTATCTAATTGACAGGGAAATTATACTTTCGCATTTTTTTTAATACGGCAGTATGGGACAATCCTAGCACGGCCCCCATGCGCCTAGAGGAACGAAAACGGCGCATGGTTTCCTGTAGAATAACAACTTCTACCTCCGCTAACCGTTCTTCTAATGTTTGATAGGTTTCAAACTGTACCGCAGGTGGTGCTGCCTGAGAGCCCGATGGTCTTCCTAAAAATATATGCTCTGGCTGCACTTCTGATCCATCAACTAAATTAACTGCTCTTTCAATACAGTTTTTTAATTCTCGCACATTTCCCGGCCAATTATAATCTTGTAAACGTTCCAGTGCCGCAGCCGAAAACCCTTTGACTGGACGTTGCAGTTTTCCTGCAAAATGTTTTAAAAAAAGTTCCCCTAAGAGCTGAATGTCCTCGAATCGTTTTCTAAGAGGCGGTACTAATATCGGTATTACATTTAGTCGATAATATAGATCCTCACGAAAAATTTTATCCGCTACCATATCTTCCAAATTGCGATTGGTAGCAGCAATAATCCGTACATCAATTTCTACTTCCTTAGTACTACCTACCCGCCTTACTCGGTGTTCTTGAAGCACCCTTAATAATTTAACTTGTAAATGGGCCGAAATCTCCCCCACCTCATCAAGGAATAAGGTTCCTCCATTTGCTAATTCAAACATACCTGGCTTACCACCTTTAACTGCACCAGTAAATGCACCCTCGGCATAACCAAAAAGCTCACTTTCCAGTAAAGTTTCAGGAATCGCAGCGCAATTAATTGGCACGAAGGCAGCACTGGCCCTTGCAGAAGAACTATGTAATGCTCTAGCAAATAGCTCCTTGCCTGTGCCTGTTTCTCCGCGAATTAATATGGTAGAATCACTAGCAGCATACCGTTTTGCCTGATTAACCACCTGTCCCATTATGGAACTCGCAAAGGGAATATCAGCAAACGTCATTGGCAAGGATGCCGTCATATTATTCATCAGACTCCTTACCTCTTGGGTATCACGAATCAAGGCAACAACACCTACCACCTCATTTCCATTATTCCTGAGGGGTATGGTACTAACTACACAATAGCTAGCCCCGCTTTCAATATATACTTCTCGATTATGATAGTGACTACCAGTTAGTAAGGTTTCCTGTATGAGTAGTTTTTTAAATAAGACGTCCCCTAAGGGCTGCCCTAATGCTTTCTTTATTGGCAAATTCAGAATACGAGCCGCAGCCGGGTTGTATTGCGTGATTATCCCCTCTTGATTAACAGCCAGAATACCATCATGTACTGAGGTTAATATAGCATCGAGCTGCTCCGTTTTTTCCTTAGAAGGCATAAAGGAGATTTCCTCTATTTTTTGCACGCCAACAATACGCGTTAATTCCTCAATGCACTCTTTACGTTCATCCCCACATACGCTTTGGCATTCTAGGAATACTTTATTTTCCTCTAATTCCATTGATATAATATTAATTCTCCGCTTGGCTAGAATTCCTGTAACATCATGAACAATTCCAATACGGTCTATATATAGTATACGCAAATACACCCTGCACACCCCTCTTTCCCATCCAGTTCTACAAGTTATCCTATAGGGTTTAATTCTTGTTATTATTCATCAAGCCAATCATTATTCCTGCTATAACCTAACTATACTTATACGAAAAAATAGAGCCCCAAAAGGCTCTATCCCCGATACCCTTACATCTTGCTTTTTTGGCAAACCAGTGCTTTCTCTAAAATATCCTTAAACAGACTATGCTGTTTCTTCTTCATTCCATCCTTGGGCTGCCGATTTTCATGTCTTCGAGTATCAACTTGGTAAACAAACGATACCTTCGTAATCATCATAATCGCCCTCCTTTGGTGTGCTATATATTAAATATATCGGAGGTTTCCTATATTTTCTTAATAGCTTTATGTAATATTTTCCCATATTTTTTTTCGAATGACTTTCCCCCTTTAATACAAGAACTAAGGCTTGGCAAATGCCAAGCCTTAGTCACCCCCTAACAGTTACAAAAAGTTGAATCTACTTCATTTTTGAAACAATAAGTAGAATGCTTCAATTGGAAACATCTGCCTACTTATTTGTATAAGTAATATTTTTTAGACCTTTCCTGAAATTCTCTAGCATCTTTTTCCCATAGAACCTGCAACTCAGAAAGAGAATAGACCCCCTTCCTCACAGTATCATCACCAGTAGATAAATCCATGGTCCCCTCCGTCTTCGCGCCACGCTGGAATGAGAACTTATCACCGCTCATCTCTTTTATCGTGTAGAGCAGGCTTATGCCTGTCTTGACTGGTAAAAATGCTTTTCGGTCAACGATATGCAGCTGCACTCCTGCACAAGCCGTATCCTGATACAAGCCAAAACGCGGCACAAAGTAAGCGGGGCGAAAAATAACACCAGGTAGCTTCATTGCTGTCATTTTATCTGCTAGTTCTTGCGCATCAAGCCAAGGGGCACCGACGAGCTCAAAGGGCCTTGTCGTTCCCACACCTTCTGAAATATTAGCACCACCAAATAGGCCCGTTCCTGGATATAATAGCGCTGTATCAGGGGTCGGAATATTAGGTGATGTCATAACCCAGGGAAGGTGGGTTTCATTAAAATACATCTCCCGCTTCCAGCCCGACATTTCAACCACAACTAGATCACAACCAATACCAAACTCCGTATTAAATAATCTCGCCAACTCTCCTACCGTCATCCCATGCCGAATCGGGATGGGATACATGCCGATAAAAGACTCAAAACCAGGTTTTATAAGATTGCCCTCCACCTGTATTCCACCAATTGGATTGGGTCTATCAAAAACCACCATGGTTTTCCCCAATTCTTTGCAAGCTTGCATAGCATAGGCCATTGTGTAGATATAGGTATAGGAACGGGCACCTACATCTTGTATATCAAAGGCAAGTACATCAACATCAGCCAGCATTTCCTGGGTCGGTTTCTTCGTTGCACCGTATAAACTATAAATAGGGAGTTTCGTCTTTTCATCAATCGTACCACTGACTGCATCACCAGCCTTAACCGCCCCCCGAATACCATGTTCCGGAGAATATAAGGCCACCAAATTGGTTTTTTCATATAATATATCTACTGTACTTTGAAAATTGCTATTCATACCTGTAGAATTTGTAATTAATCCAACACGTTTGCCTGCAAATACCTGCATATAGTCATTAATTCTATCAATTCCTAATCTTACAGGTACCGGCTGAGCAACTTCCAATTCTTTTTTGGCTTTTCCTTTTTCTTTCGCTTCAGCAATGTTCACTGCATTGCTGAGACTTACGACTAACACCATTATCAGTAGTAATAGCTTGATCGGATGATCCTTAACACTCTTCATAGAACCTCCATTAAAAAGGAGCCTGCGAGAAAACTCGGAGGCTCCATCTATTCATTTATATTTTTTCACCCGTAATCAATTCTCGTTTCGTATGCTTTTCCGCCACCGCGGCAGTTTCTTCAATCCCAACAATAATATGCTGCATAGAAGCTTCAATATTTCCTAAGATGTCATTTATCTTTTTTGTCGCCTCTACACTATCCTCTGACAACTTACGAACTTCTGTAGCTACTACCGCAAATCCTCTTCCATGTTCACCAGCTCGCGCTGCTTCAATCGCAGCATTTAAACCTAAAAGATTTGTTTGTTGTGATACTTTATTAATAAAACCAATTACTTCATGAGTATTATTAATATGGTTTTTAGCTTCATTGACAGATTCAGAAAGAACAACAACCTTCTCATTCAACTCTTCACTCATTAAGACTTGAGATTTAATAAGGTGGTATAACATACCCGTAATAAAGTCGTCCACAACTTTAACATTTGAAGTCTTGTTTTCTTCAATCAAACGATTGACCTGTTGGTTTCCGGTGATATTTAATACTACATTCACATTTGGCATTTTTAGCCCATCTCGAACATCAGTAAATGTACGGATTCCCATGTTTTGTGCCATCTTAATTGCTACAGCGTCCGTCTTTACATCTACCACACCTACAATCTCCATTTGTGGCACTTGATTCGCCATTTCTAATATTGCAACGCCGCTTCTACCGCCGCCTACCAACAAAATATTAACCAATAACTCCGCCCCCTAAATCATGTTAATCAGTAAAGTATATTATTGTTATTTATTATACTATAAATCAAATCTTTCTACATTAAAAAGTTGAGCCGTCTTACTCTAAAGATAAGACGGCTCAAATTTTCAATATCATATACCTATAACAAAACTTAACTTTTCGGCATATTATCTTTCAAATACTACGGCGCACTTTCTTAAGAAATCCGTAGATTCATTTGCAGCTAGAATTCTATCTGCATCCGATTTACTAATCACTACATTACAGTTGTTCCCTGTAACCCGAATAGCTTTTACTACGATTGCCTTAACCCCTGCCCGGGATTGACCTTCTCGGGCATCAGAGGTTGACGTGTAATCCACCATGCCTTGGGAAATAGCATAATCAGCATTAATATACATACTACCGTATATGCTACGTCCATTTTCATCAAGAATCACAGGAGAAAAAGTAGGCTCTAGTCCAAGACCTCGGGCATCAACAATAACACCAGTATAGCCAGTACCGTTGATTGTTATATTTCCAGCTAATTGGTCGCCCTTATAATCAGTAGAGGGTACAGGGAATTGTTGAATTTCGCTAGGTTTGGTAGCATTATACGCAATTTCACCCAAACTATTAGGTCCGTACATATTAATACTTACAACAACTTGATACGTTCCATCAGCCTTTTCAACTTCTTCAACAATCCGCGCTCCCCTAATAATTCCTGATACCTTTGTGCTAACGACATCATTGGTAGCCACCAAATTTTGCATGGTTGTCTCAGAATTAATCTGAACATCTTGAATCATTTCCTGCAAATTTCTATATGCGTCGACAATGGCAGCTCTTCTCGCCAACAGGCGACCTTGCGAGGAAGAAGTAACATTGTTCGGAGGCACACCAAAACCTACTGCTTGAATAGTACCTTGTGCTCCTTGATCCCATCCAATGCTTCTCCCCCCTTGAGCGATAGTCACTGATGGAACTAGAACACAACTCACCAGCATCAATAAAAAAGCTGTACATAAAAGTTTAATCCTTTTTTCCATACAATACACCCCTTACTATTTTTTAACAGATTTTACAAAAAACTTACTTACCTAAGTATTACCTCAATTGAGCTATTCGTAATACCGAGAATATCTAAGGAAATGCCTTCTGTCTGCTGCAGCCCATCTGCTAATAGCTTCGGTGCTCCAGTATAATTAACATCAATTTGGGCAATTCCACTATTATAAGAATGTAAGGTAACGGATTGAACACCGGAAATTCGTTTTAAAGAATTTTGAATCGAACTAATTTTGTCAAAACTAGCCCGTTTAATTAAAATCGTTACTGTTTTATTCGAATCACCAGCATACTCCATAAGCTTACGAACCATAAAACTGCCTATTTTTTCACCTGATGCAGCTAGTGCTTTTTTAGATGATAGTAGCGGTGTAATATCAGCACCACTTGCGTCAGCACCCTGGGCAGCAATTATTTCACCAGTATCTACTTTTAACAGCTTTGCCGAAATATGGGCACGACTGGACTTTATACTACTGCTATATACAGCACCAACATACTGACTCGTCGCCTCACCAACAATTACGTAATCAAGCTGTTCTGTAGTAGCTAATACTTTGGCTGATTCAAAATCATCATCCAAAATAGCACGAACCAATTGATTTTCCTGAACATGCTGTAATTGACGAGCATCAATGACATGTTTAAAGCCTGCATCTCGAAGTTTTTGTATAACTACCGTCTCACTTGCAGAATTGGCAATTGACGATGCCTGGTGAAATTCAGGAATAATAACAGCAATTCGTGGATCTCTTAGCATTACCTCAATAAGCTTTAACTTTTGCAATTTGTTATAAAGAGCAGATTGGGGTTCTGTATCTACAGTAACGTTAACTGAAACGGTATAAGATCCTCGATTACTTTGTTCACTAATGATGTGATAATCTTGCACAAATCCCTGGGAATGGACGTAGATCTCATCTGAGATAATCTGATTATTGTTCGATATTGTATTCGAATCAACTAATGCCCCCACAGCTTGTTCTACTGCTATACGAAGAGCATCACGAATGGCATCGTCCCGTGTTGGACCATTTCCCTCAACAGTTACGCTGTTGGCCCAGGCTATATTACACAACAATAATGTAAATACGATTACCAAACAGCAACAAAATTTCTTTTTAATGACCGCCACCTCCTATCTACAAGAATTAGAGTGAGCGAACCTTATTGCCTTGCTCAACTAGAGCAGCACCATTGCCTTCAATAGTAGCCACTGACATTTGTCCTTCTACACTCGAAATTTTAACTTTACAAATATCGCCTTTTTCTACGCCAATTACTTCGCCAGCGGCATTAGTAATTGTTTCGCCTTCTTTGTATACCATGAAGGACTGACCAGGTTGAACACCTTGCTCTCTACCAATGTCCAGATACAATTTACGACCGCTTACTTTTGCTACACAACCTTCAAGAGGGGATTGCTTGCTAATATTAGTGGCAATTTTTTTAATTGCAATTCCCAATGCTTCGTCATAAACACTAGCGGATACACCGGTCTGTACCGAGCCAATCCCTTGTATTGCTCCACCACTTTTTTTCACATTCCCATCCACTTGGTCTGCCCAAACGATAGAACCTGTAGTAGAGTCAATCATGCGAACACTAATTTGTACCTTTATATTTAATTGATTCACAGCTACACCCATGACAGAAGTCCGGTTTTCTTCAGCCCCTGCCGAAAGAATTTTTCCGTATACAATATATTTCAAACCCACTAACTTGCCTATTTGAGCAGCTGTACTATCATCAAGAGCACCTGATGCACCAAAAGCTTGTTCATCGAGTACCGACCTAATTTGATCCCTCTCGATTACTTCAAAGCTCTTGTTTTTTGCTAACTCGTTCGTTAACATATCCGTAGCCCCTAACCCAATATCATAATGACCGCCGCCAGGAACCCTTACTGTAAAGTTGTTTGTTTCAAATTTGGTAATACCAATACGTTTTGGTGAGGCACCAGCTACCATTACTGAAGAAAACATAAAACATAAAAGAGCAACCACTACTAGAAAAGATACTTTTTTTGATTTTTTAAACATAAATACAATTACAACTCCTTAATTTATAACTTTTTATATTACTTTACTATTTTCCTAAAGATGACTATCTCTACTAAACTAGGAAAGCAGTCTCAGGGAAAATAAAAAAAGAAATATACATCTCGGTGGTATTAATTAAAAAACACCATCCTTTGGATTTCCATTTGCTTTCCAATTATAGATGATTTTCAATATTATTACCTCTAACGAAAGGTATAGATTCCCAAAATACATATTTTTTGGTTATTAAAAAAGCCATCTACCCCCAAAAGGTAAAGATGGCAATAAGGCACTGCTAAATAAATTTCACAACCATTAAACTATGTGTTATAGAGGCGATTTAAGAAAGGCTTGGATTTTACATCGCCCAAGCCTTTCTTATTGCCTTACTCTAATAATAAATTGGGGTTTATACGTCTATAGTTCTCCCTTTACGTAATCGATTAACTTTTTCGGTTATCTTTTCTACCACTACAAAGAGAACGGGTATTAAGAATATTCCTAGTGCTGTAGCTGTAAACATACCCCCTACCACTGCCGTTCCCATAGAATTTCTGGCACCAGCGCCAGCACCGGTAGCAACCGCCAAAGGAACACAACCAATAATAAACGCTAATGAGGTCATAATAATAGGACGTAGACGGATCTTGGCTGCTTCAATGGCGGCCTGAACGATATCCATACCATTATCGACTCTTACTTTAGCAAACTCTACAATTAATATAGCGTTCTTCGCTGCCAAGCCAATTAGCATAACTAAAGCGATTTGCATATATACGCTATTTTCTAAGTTGCGTGCATACTGAGATAAGAACGCACCAAATATTCCTACCGGAACGGTAAGCAACACTGCAAAGGGAACACTCCAACTTTCATACAGAGCAGCTAAACATAAAAATGCAAATGTAATCGCCATACCAAACACGATGGGGGTGCGACTACCTGACAATCTTTCTTCACGACTTTGACCTGACCATTCATAAGAATAGCCACTAGGTAATGTTTTTGCAACTTCTTCCAAGGCAGTCATTGCCTGACCTGAACTATACCCCGACGCCTGCGTTGCACTGATTTTAACCGCTTTGAGACCATTATATCTTACGATGGTCGCGGGTGCATTGATACTCGTAGGTTTTATCAGAGTATTTAATGGCACCATTGCCCCAGAAGAACTTTTTACAAACAAGTACCGTGTCGCATTAATATCACTACGGAAAGCCGTTTCTGCCTGTACAATAACCTTGTACGTACGACCAAATTCATTAAAATCATTAACCTGCGATCCCCCGAGAAACACCTGTAAGGCAGTAAATACATCTCCAACGGCCACGCCCATGTTCTCAGCCTTTTCCCGGTCGACCTCAAATTGATAGCCTGGTGTATCGGATTTAAAATTTGAAGAAATCGATCCAATTTCAGGCCTTTCTTTCGCTGCAGTGACAAAAGCTTGGGACACATCATCCAGATCATCCAATGAACCCCCATTTTGATCTTCCAACATTAACGTTAATCCACCCACCATACCAAGTCCTGGTAGGGCAGGAGGAGCAAAAGCAATCACAGATCCTTCAGGCAAATGTGAGCCGCTCATAAAGGTTTGCCCAATTTGGGCTCCTACTAATAATTGGGGACTTTTTCTCTGCTCCCACGAATCCAATGAAACAAACATTGCCCCTGCACTGGATTTAGATCCTCCCCCTAATAAATCTAACCCCGTTATGGACATAACATTCGCAACTCCTGGTTGAGAGCTTACCTTGCTTAAAAACTCTTTCATGGCTGCCGTTGTACGATTTAGACTCGCTGCCTCAGGCAAAGAAATTGATGTTATGTAGAATCCCTGATCTTCATCAGGCACAAAAGAAGTAGGCACTAATTTATACAATCCTCCAATCGAGAGACTTAAAACGACTAATAGGACCATGCATAAACGCGCTTTGGAAATGACCTTTATTAAACCATTTCCATATTTCTCAGTTCTTCCTTCAAACCAGTGATTGAACTGTTCAAAAAATTTACCGACCATTCCACTATGCGCATTTGAATCATAGGGCTTCAGTAATAATATGCAAAGAGCCGGTGTAAGAGACAAAGCGATAAGAGCTGATAAAGCCATTGCTACAGCAATGGTTAAGGCAAATTGCTTGTATAAAATCCCCATCATCCCGCCAAAAAAAGCTACGGGGATGAATACGGAAGCTAATACAAAGGCAATGGCAACGACTGGTCCAGATACTTCACTCATCGCCCGCTTAGTAGCGTCTAGCGGCGAAAGTCCTGAGTATCGCATATGATGCTCGACAGCCTCAATAACAACAATCGCATCATCAACTACCAGCCCTATGGCAAGTACCATGGCAAATAAGGTTAATGTATTGATGGTAAATCCTAATGCAGTAAAAGCAGCAAATGTTCCTAGCAAGGATACTGGAATGGCTAGCATGGGAATCAATGTAGCACGCCAGCTCTGCAAGAAAAGAAATACAACAACTAAAACTAGCAGCATTGCTTCGGCAAAGCTTTTAATAACTTCAATCATTGATTGCCTAATAAATTCAGTATTATCTACGACAATTTTATATTGCATACCAACAGGGAATTTTTCTGACGCCTTTGCAATAACTGTCTTTACATTACCAATTGTCTGCAAAGCATTGGCATCACTTGTTAGCTTAACAGCAAACCCTGCACTAGTATGACCATTTACCATGCTTGCATTCGTGTAGGATTTACTTCCTAATTCCACCCGCGCTATATCTTTTATACGAATAAACGAACCGTCTCCTTTGGCGGTGACAATGATATTCCCAAATTCTTTGGGAGTAGATAAACGTCCTTTTATTCTGGTACTATATTGAAATTCCTGCTGAGAATCTTCGGGCATTTGTCCAATAGCGCCAGCAGGTGCTTGGATATTCTGATTTGTAATGGCATTAGTCACTTGCGTTATAGAAACTCCAAGATTTGCCATCTTCTCAGGTTGCAACCATATTCTCATACCATAATCAGAACCAAATTCCGATACTTCTCCCACACCACTGACACGTTTTATCTGATCGAGAAGATAAATACTGCCATAATTTTTCAAGAAATTTACGTCATAAGTATCATCGTCCGAATAGAGATTAAAAATCAGGGACATATCTTGAGATGATTTCCTGGTCGTAATGCCGGCGGTCTGAACATCACTTGGCAGTGCTGACGTCGCCTCTGATACCCGATTTTGAGTCTGTACAGCTGCAGTATCAGCATTGATCCCAGACTCAAATTGAACATTTAACGAATAGGAACCTGAATCTGTACTAGTGGAAGACATATAAGACATTCCTTCCACTCCATTGACTTGTTGTTCAATGATCTGAGCTACAGTTTGATCTATGACCTCAGCGTTTGCTCCTTGGTACGTTGTACTAATCGAAACTGTTGGCGGAGAGATCTGAGGATACTGAGCTATAGGTAAATTTACTGCAGCGGTCACGCCTATTATTGTTATGATAATCGATAAAACGATCGCAAAAACAGGTCGTTTTATAAAGAATTGTGCCATTCAAAATCCCCCCTATCGCTTAGCCGGAATTTGCAATTCATCCGCTTGTATCATCGTTACTTGTAATGCGGTTCCCGCTTTAACTTTGTTAGTACCTTCCACAATAACGCGATCATTAACAGTTAGTCCATTTTGTACTAACCATAGATTGCCAATCCGTTCTCCCATCGTCACTTCTCTGCTCTCTGCCTTATTCTCGTCTGTTACTACGGTAACAAACGTCTTATTTAACAATTCTGTTACTGCCCGTTGCGGGATTAGTAAAGCCCCCTGATGTAATGCTCCCTGAGTTACTACCCTAGCAAACATACCAGGCATGAGAATGTTTTGCGGATTACTAAAAGAGGCTTTTAGCGTAATTGTACCTGTTGTATCAGTAACGCCTTTATCGACTTGTTCGATGCGCCCTAACAACGGATATTGGGTTCCATTACTAAGAGTAAGTTTAAGATTATCCTTAAAAGTACTTGGTAAAGTACCGTTTCCTAACTGGACAAGATCTAAATATTCATTTTCACTCATACTAAATTGCACCCACACTGGATCTACGGATGATACTGTAGCCATTGTCGTAGACCCCGCTACTACATAAGAACCCATGCTGACATCATTCACATCAATACGGCCATCAACAGGTGAGAGTATCAGAGTATCTTGTTCATCCTCGATTGCCTGTTGCAAGCTAGCTTGGTTAACTGCGACCGTAGCAGCGTCTTCTTCTGCTTGGGCTACCTGCGTATCTAACGTTTGCTGAGCAATGCCATTGATAGCTGTTAATTGCTTGTATCTTTCCACATCTTTTTGGTCATTGTTAAGTGTCGCCTTTGACTTATTGAGGGTCGCCCTAGCGGAATTTATGGCTGACCTGTATTGCTTATTATCAATTCGAAACAATGGCTGTCCTTTATAGACGCTATCTCCGCCATTCACCATCTTCTCCACTATATTGCCAGACACTTTAGACATTATTTTTACTTCATTTTTCGATTTTACTTGCCCTACAAATTCGTAGTTAGTCCGAGCATCCTGCTGTATTACCTGCATAGCTTTTACTTCTACTGCCTTCGGTATTTGAGTCGCTTCAGTTTTTGATAGCAAACCGCTGCGTACAACAGCAGTAACTATCAAAACAACCAAAATTATTAGTCCAAAATACAATTTATTTGAATGTTTACTATTCACTTGCTATTCCTCCTGATTACAACCTTACTACGCATCTTTTACAATTATTTCACTAATAAACCCATGGCTTGTTCCAACCCCGCTTTGTTGGTATTGTAGTCGTATAAAGCTTGAATATGATCTTTCTTGGCTGAATCAAGGGATAATACAGCATCAAGCAGGTCAAGATTTGTACCTACTCCCACATCATATCGAGTCTTCTGAATCATTAGATTTTCTTCCGCTTGATTCACTGATACTTTATTTGTCTCAATTCGTTTTTCTGCCTCGTACATACTTAGATAGTATTTACGCACATCCAACAAGATGGAGTCATGTTCCTTCCCAGCCTGATCCAATACCATGTCCACGTTATGCTGTGCTTGTTTCACTTTGGCGTTGGTTACACCGGAATCAAAAACGTTTATTGAAGTAGTAAGTTTCAACAGCCAATTGCTGTTCTTAGAACCGGGTAAATGACTATCATACCAATCTTGCTCAGCAGTCAAATCGACGGTTGGCAGATAGCCACTCTTGGCACTTTTCACACCGTATTGCGCGCTAGCGACTTTCGCTTCATACTGGACTATTTCCGGTCGATGAATTTGGGCATATTGAATACATTCTTCCAGCGTTAAGGGATATTTTTCATATTTGAATTCGTCCTTCAGCTTTAGCTCGGTACCATGAGATAATCCAATTGCATTATTAAGCGCCGCTACCGCATTATTGTAATTATTCTCTGCTTTAATTAAGCTATCCTGAGCCTGTGCCAGATTAACCTGACTTGATAAAATATCTGTCTTAGCTACCAAACCTAAATCAAACTTAGCCTTAACCAGGTTGAGGTGATTTACATAGTTATTTACTGTCTCTTGATCAACTTGCAATGCATTACGGTAATCCATTACGGTGAAATAGTCCGTAACGACAGTTAGTTTAAGCTGTTGTTTCGCTGCGTCGACATCAAGATCGGCTACTTTGAGATCAAGTTTAGCCTGATCAATCACGCTCTCTAAATTACCACCGGAATAAATGGGGAGGCTGAGGGATATCTGGTTGTCAAAATTACTGGTATATGAGTATACCGATGATGTAGAGGAAGGGGGAGTATTGTAACGACTGTCTGTATGAGCATATTTGATAGAAACCCCTTTAGCCTTTGCTGCTTCTTTGACAGCCCAATAAGACTTCTCTCTAGCCGATTTCGCATATTTTATATCATAGTTATTTTTTAAGGCTAAAGTGATACTATCTTCCAAGGATAGTTCTACAGGAGCCGCGAATACGGATTGACTAAAGGACATGAATACTATTACAGGAATTAACATTACAACACATCGCTGATATACGTTCATAAAGCAACCTCCAATAAATTGATTTCGTTAAATTATACCAATATAAGGTGACAGCTTTTACTCAGTTTTATTACAATTATGTACATATTAGGATAACGCTTACCACTCTTTCAGCGTTTACAAATACAACGTCCATACACAGTATTACACTTAGATCCGCCCCATATTAACGCAAAAGGTATAGACTCCCAAATACATTTTAATTTATTCAAAAAAAAGAGCCGTCTACCTTGAAAGGTAAAGACGGCAAAGGGTTGGATATTTACTTGATAAGCTATTCGCCTAAAACTCGGTACTATCTAGTTCACCCGCTAACTGCAATTGGTTTCGCCCTAAATGCTTCGCCTGGTAAAGAGCTTGATCGGCGGCGAGAATCATCTTTTCTGGTGTCAAGTCTGCCCTAGGGATAGCGACAGCAATACCAAGACTTACTGTAACGAATTCAGCCACTGGCGACATCCTATGTCGAATAGCCAACTCTCTAACCTGAGTTAGAATACGTTCTCCTACCTTAACAGCTCCAGCTTGATCGGTGTCAGGCAAAATTACAGCGAATTCTTCTCCACCATAACGCGCGACTAGATCAGTCCCACGTTTCGCGCCCTCACCTAGCGCAGTGGCAACTTGTCTAAGACAATCATCTCCTGCGACATGTCCATAAGTATCATTATACAACTTAAAAAAATCGACATCTAACAAAATCAAAGCAATTGACGTTTGCTCTCGTTTAGCTCCTTGGCATTCCCGTTCTAGAAATTCGTCAAAATAGCGCCGATTGGCGACGCAAGTAAGACCATCTTGCAATGAGATCCGGCATAGTTCTCTATTTAATACCGTCAGCTCTCTAGTTCGCTCTGCTACTTTCCGTTCTAACTCAGCGTGAGCTTGACACAATTTTTCGTTTGCCATTTTGCGTTCAGTAATATCCTCAATCATACTGTCAATACAAAACGTGTCCGTTTGATGATTATAATGCTTCAGCGCCGTCATAGAACACCAGAGGGCTGTTCCATCCTTTCTTCGCAGTCGAATTTCTTTATTTTTCACAGTGCCTTCCTGCTCTACCAATTCACTAACTGCAGTGAACTCTTCCTGACTCCAAAATGTCGTTGATACTGGAATCGTTAATAGTTCATCCATAGACTCATATCCCAGCATCTTTAGAAGTGCAGGATTTGCATATTTAATAAAGGACTTGGCATCTCCTGTTTCCCGGTAGATACCAATGCTGATATTCTCCACCAAAGAGCGATATTTCTCTTCACTTTCTAGCAAGGCACTGGTTCTTGTACCTAACTTATCAGCCATAGAGTTAAACGTAGCTGCTAGCTGTCCTATTTCGTCTCGTGTTGTAACCGAGCTTCTGGCATCCAAATCCCCTTTGGCTAAACGGGCAGCGGCCTCTGATATATCAGTGATTGGCCTTGTCATCATATTGGCAACGGCAATACCAATTAAACTTGCAAGAACAGCGGAGAATACCGTAATCATACATGTTGTCCGTTTAACATCGCTTACATCTGCTAAAGCTTCTTCTACTGGCTGCTGAACAATTAAGCCCCATCCCGTTTGCGGTATATAACTGAAAGCAGCCCATTTCTTTTGTTTCTTGTATTCATACTCTACCAAACCGGTTTGTTTATCCATCACAGCCTTAACTGGTGCAACCCAGGAGACATCCTGCTCGACCATTCCCCGATCTGGGTGCAGCAAAATACGTCCATCTCCATTAACCAGATAGGCATAACCAGCTTGGCCAATCTTAATCTGGTCAATCCGGTCAACAATGGATCTCAATTCCACGTTTACAATCAGCACGCCTACCAGTTGCTGATTTTCGTCCTTGATTGGCTCAGCAATAACAACACCCGGATAACCAGTGCTCTTCGCAATAATAACATCGGAAACCACTGTCTCGCCGATTCGTTTTATTCTTTGAAAATATTCCCGATCGCGATACGTAATCGCATCATCAACTACACGCCCATCCGATCGAGCAATCTGATTGCCTGCACTATCAGCTATAATCGCAATTTGAATATCAGCATCCGCCTTAGTAATGGCCTTAAGTAAGGCATTTTGCTTATCAGGCAGCATCGACTTTATCTCAGCTGTATTTACGGCAATCCGTAGCACCTTAATTTTTTCACTAAACATCTGATCAATATCTTCAGCAGTCTGCTCTGCAATATCGCGATTCTGATTAAACGCTAATTTAGTCAGAATTTTCTCACTTTTATTTTCAGTTATTAACATAGATAGCAACAAGGGAAAAATCGTCATACAAACAAGACAAACACTCAGTGTTTTCCTCAAAGTTTGTCTGTTCCACAGCTTAGTAACATTATGTACTATTTTGGCAAAAAGCACTCAAAAGCCACCCCCTCACTTACGTAAACTAAAATTTAAACTCGACGACTTCATCGTAGCACATTTGCATTATTCTTCTTTATTTCGACAAATTATTCAATTTTCCTCTGCTATTTACACAGTCAACTATAATCTACAAGCCTTTACTTACTTGATTTTATCTGGTTGGGAAACCAGTCGTTTAGCTTTACCCTGCTTCAAAAAAAAGAGTCGTCTCACCTTGAAGGTAAAGACGGCAGAGAGATTCGTATAGAACAAACCTTCTCCAACAATAGATGCGGAGTAAGTGTTTGTTTTTTATTTACTTATTCCAGTAACCCTGGATCGTTGTCTTACAGCAATAGTGTCAGTTTTCATTCCGGGGTAAAAAAGCCTGCTTACACCCACTGAGCAGGCCCATATACCTGATTTTCATCTCTAATAGCCATTGTATTATCGACGTATTGTACCATCGTTACACCTAGGGAATGACCTGTCATAATATTCGCCCCAGGATATCTTTTTCGAATATAACTATAATATGCCAATGCGTCCTCACATTCCTGGGGTTTATTATCCTCCGAACCATGGTAGGAAATGATAATATCTTCGCCTCGTTTATAGGCTGCTGCATAGAAACCGATCTTGTCATTTCCCATCGAATCGATTTCGGTAAAGCCGTTACTTGTAAGATCAATATCGTTCTCTTCACGGTATAAGGCATTAGAAACTACCCCATGTTTTTCGTTAGTCACTGCCACAGTACATTCCCCCTACCACGTATTCTATCTTTCTATAGAATACGTGGTTTTTGAAATCATTGCCTCTAGCAAAAGGTATAGATTGACAAATATATTTTAACCCAACAAAACAAAAGAGCAGTCCCACTGCTTCATCCCTAAGGTAGTTCCCGATATCCCTGTCGGCGACAGCTAAGCCGATGCAAACGGTTTTGAAGTTTGGCGAGACATTTTAGGTGACGTTAATTATTTTTTAAACGATCGTAAATACCCCCTTGGACAAGTACCAATTTATATCCCCCCGTCTTCATCCTGTAGGAGGTTTCTTCTATCCGAAACACTGGCTAGAAGAAACCATCATACAGTTTGTTTCAGGGGAAATTTTAAAAGCGCATGCGAGGTTTTTTAACCTACACATGCGCTTTGCTTCGTCTTGACTGCATGCAGACGCTAAGCCTCCGCTAAGACCTACAATTTTACTATTCCGAATTAGACTTAAAAATCAGTTCTTATTGCAAGAATTGGCAGTTAAATATTTTTAAATTAAACAAGGGGATGTCAGAGCGTGGGGAAATGAACTTACTTTCCACATGTTTTGCCGTCCCCTTGCTTATTGAGTCAGGCAAAAATCGTAGTCTTTTGCTTATATGAAAAGAGTTATATTCTTGATGCTACTATCGTACAATACATTATAATAATAGACCCATCTTAAAAGAAACTAATGAATAACTTGAAATATTCTTATGATTAAAACCCGATATTGAAAAGGAGGATTCTAAAATGCTAAGTGCTGTCTGTGGCCATTTGACAAATTCACCAAATGATACGAATGTTTGCATAGGCCACATCCCTAAGAGTTGTATTTATCTTAGCAGTACATTAAAGGGCTTAACTCCTGATGGCAGATATATACATCGAATAAAAAACGGCAGAGCAACGTATCATCCAGGTTACTACACTATAGACGGAAGGTTATTGCAGCCCCACATATAAAGCAGTAACTCAGGGCTGGCAATACCAGCTCTGAGTTACTGCTTTAATTACCATCGTAATATAACGAAAGTCAGTCCTGCATTACTCAATAATGTAGGACTGACTCTTTCTTCTTCCCGACTCACTGTTATCCCCTAAATATTTCTACCACATTAAAACCTTTGTCTATGACCTCTTTAGGATGAATATGGTTATCTAGATGCATACAGTTCACCTTATCCCGAAACTCAATGCTAATAATTTCTTCCAACTTCCTTAGCGACATATGGCTATTTCCTTCATAATCTAGTCCACAAGTATCTTGATACACTTGGTCAAACTCTCCATTTCGAAATCGAGTTAGAACTTCTTGGCTTATATTATTAGCATCTCCGCTATAATAGAATGCTCCTGTTTTCTGCTTCATAATGAAACCGTAGGCAGGAATCGTTTCTACATGTGTAACCGACAAAAATTCAATGCTAACATCTCCAAAGTCTTTATCGATCACACCTGACTTTTCACGACTATCAAGCACGTACATATCCTTGCTAACTCCGATGCATGCAAAGAAATTCTCTATTAATTCCCGATTAGGGAAAAAAACAGTCGGCTTACATCCCAAGATATAGTAACAATAAAAAATCACTTCTCCAAGGCTTCCTACATGGTCAGGGTGCGTATGAGTTATGACAATATATAAATTCTTCACCCCGTCAAATATGCTTAATTCTTGCAGCCTGTGAAAAACGGTTCCGCCACAGTCAAACAGAAATAGGCCATTATTCTTTTTTATAAAAGCACTTGTATTACCCCATTTAGTATTGAACGCACTACCAATACCAATAAATTTAAGCATCCTATTCACCAACTTGTCCTTTGATTTTTCTAAGAAACGGGGACGGTGGTTGTGTCTTAGTTTTTTTTCAACAATCCTTATCTACAATCATCCTAGAGATTGTCCTAATAGATAAATCCAGATCTTTAGACTTATCTTACCCTACTTCAATACTCTTTATAGAGTAACTGGTTTTTCAAATCATTACCTCTAGAAAAAGGTATAGATTCCCAGATATATTTAAAGAGATCAACAAATCTCACCAAAAACACTATACACTGTTTTTTCGACATTAATCTACTTCTTCACAAAAATATACAACTCACTGCCATAGCTGCTATTTGATAGACCTCTATTACCATAAAAAAAACCGCCCTATTAAGAAGAAAATCTCCTTGATAGGGCGATCCTATGATCTTTTATTTTTCTCTATCACAGCCACACCACATGTTCTTTTTGCTCATGTGTTCTTGCACATCATTCAAGCATTCACCAAATCGTTGGAAATGAACTACTTCTCTTTGCCATAAAAAACGCAGCATATCTTTTACACAAGGGTCATTCGTCATCTCAATAAGATGTTCGTAGGTAACTCGAGCCTTTTGCTCTGCTGCCATATCCTCTGTTAAATCTGCAATAGGGTCACCAAGGCAGGCAATATATTTTGCTGACCAAGGTACTCCATTAGCATCTGTCCAAAACAGTCCGTGATTATGCTGGACATACTGACCACCCCAACCAGCCGCTTCATAATCCTTCGGACTAGCCCCATCCGTTAATTTATATACCAAAGCTGCTATCATTTCCATATGGGCCATTTCTTCTGTACCGATATCAGTAAGTAACGCTATCGATTTATCCGTGGGCATAGAATATCGTTGATTCAAATATCGCAAAGATGCACCTAACTCACCATCTGGTCCACCATATTGAGTAACTACTAGCTTGGCAAAAGCTACGTCAGGGCAAGTAACTTTTACGGGGTGCTGTAATTTTTTCTCATATATCCACATTATGCGATTCCCCCATCTATAGTTCCCATGGCCATGGACCTTGTGACCATTGCCATGGTTCATTGGAATATCCGCCAAAACCAAAATTTAAAAGCGGCCCATATTCATCTTCATACGCTTTTACATGTTTTCTTAACCTCTCAGCAGCACAATTAAAATCATTAATTGCATCCCTATCCATAGGATGGGTATCTAAATATAAATTAAGCTCTAACGCAACAAACTGTATCTCCTGAATCTTTTTCAGCATACTAATTTGCTGTTCACAACTCACTATTTTCACCTCCAACGTTTCAATTGGGTATAGGATACACACCATACAATTCAGGGAATAATGTTCCTTTCATCAAAGCCTCTTGAGGACAAAAGGCGTCATCATAACATTGCCATAAAACATAAGCATGGGCTAATAGCATTCCACTATGTCCATTGTGACCGTGAGAATTCCACATTTCTTTCTTTACTCTCTCCGGTTCTTCTTGGTCCTCTATCTCTTCAGCTAAATTTATATCTTCATCCCGTTTCACTGATCCACCCTCCTCGTCACTAACTTACTGTATCTTATGTAATTGGTCATATTTATGTGACTTTACAAAAAAAATCTGATTATTGCCCATATGTTGGCATAATCAGAAAGGCGAGTATATATAATGCTATGCCGGCCCCGCGATAGAAAGCCAGTAAAGCCCAAATGAAACGAATCAAACTTACATCAATACCTGTAAAATTGCTAACTCCTGCGCATACACCTAAAAGCATACCATGGCTCGGATCAAGGGTTAAGGCTTTATGTAATGCACCATTCATGCCTCCTATATCCCCTTGAAAGAACTGCCAAACAGTCAGTCCACTCACTAAATAAGCTCCTATACGTAATATTCCAAACACAACCTTACCACCTCCTATTACTTTTTATCCGATGACTAACCCGCTCTAAGACTCCCATCTTCGATAAGTGGGAGTTAAGAGCGGCTAAGTCCCTGGATAAGAAGGGCTAAGATTCAGCTGGAGTTAAAACTCCATCTGAATCAAGTCTTCTTTATTATTACCAGGTTTACATTTTTCTAATCAAAAAGAGATAGTTTGGTAACTACCTCTTATCACTTACTTAATTCTATTTAGATTTCTCGCTTGTCTAGCCTTTTTTAACCGGATATCTCGACTCGGATCGGATTCTATTACAGGACCTTGTGGCAATGCCCGATCAGCTTGCCGCCCTACATTAAGCAAAATGCCAATTGCCGTTAGATTCACAATTAAGGATGTTCCGCCAAAACTAATAAAGGGCAAAGGTACACCAACAACGGGTAACAAACCTGAAACCATTGCAATGTTAATGACAGCCTGTCCCCCGACTAAAACTATGCTGCCCATCGCTAGCATTTTACCCAATCCATCTGGAGCTTTTAATGCAATTTTGCCGCCATAAAAAGCTAATAATGCAATCAGTGACAACACTACAATTGCACCAACAAACCCCATTTCCTGACACAATACGGCAAAGGCAAAATCCGTATGCGCCTCAGGCAAATAATGAAACTTACTCGATCCCATACCAAATCCTGTCCCCCAGAATCCACCTGAACCGATAGCCAGTAAGCCTTGTACCGTCTGATAACCAATCCCCTGTTGATAGGCCCAAGGATTAATCCATGCAGCAATCCGTTCTGCACGATAAGCAGCTGCAAAAGTGGCATATACAAATAGGGCAGCACCGAGTCCTAGTAAAATAAATACTTGTTGTTTAGGTAGCCCTGCGAGAATATATAGAATAAGGCACACACCTACGATAATGACTGCCGTCCCCATATCTGGTTGTTTTAATACCATAACTCCCAATATGATTGCAATGTAGAAAGGTACAGATAACAAGGTGATTCTACGTTTACGATCAATTAAAGGCCCCAAATGAACCGCTGTTATCATCAGCCCTGTCAATTTGGCAAGTTCTGAGGGTTGAAACTGAAAACCAAGGTTTAACCAACGCCGAGCACCATTTACTTGCACGCCAACAAAATGTACCGCAATTAATAAACATACTGTCACCAACATTAATGGTCCTAACAACCGATTCAAACGGTGGTAGTCAATCCGACTCATCATCATCATAGCAATCATACCAATACCAAAGGTCATAATATGCCGTTTTAGATAATAATAGCCATCTCCTATTGTTTGACCTGCTTCTACGAAGCTTGCACTAAAAATATTAACTGTGCCAATAAGGAATAATAATAGGGTAATGCAAATAACAGCTTCTGTGCTACTTCTCCACAATCTTGATAACCTACTCATTTTATTTCTCCTTCACGACTCTCTACCCCTATTATACAAAATTAATTCTTCATACCCAATAACCAATTTGCCATTACATGAATAATATATAAGGAAATAACACTCTTAAACTGGGATAATCGAGGTGAGCACATGGAAAGTCTGTCATATCAACTATTAGTAATTGACGATACTACCCATGCCTTGCTCCTTGTCGATGGCGAACAAGGAGAAATCATAGCTGAAATGCCGTACCCCCTAGAATATACCCCTACCGAACTACGATTGTCCTCTGATTACAGTAAAGCTTATATGCCAGTGATCGGTACCAACGGCACTGGCGCAATTTTCGTCGCCAATTTAGAACAAAAATCAGTTTACCGTTTGCCAGTACAACTACCTCCGCCCGCACAATTCACCTTAGCTCCGGATGATACTTGTGCCTACATAGCCGATCCCAATGGCAGGCTATACTCTCTTACGATACCTTCTATGTCCCTAGTTTCTTGGGGGAACCCGGAAGAAGCTTCTTGTGTTGGTCTAGCTGCCAGTTCTACGGCTGTCTACAGCGTATGGGAACAAGATAATCAAGGCTTCCTTGCAGTTTTCACTCCCAAGGGGGAATTAGTACAAGAGTTTCCTATTCCAGGAATTCCAACCAATATTATCTTAGATGATGCAGGATATACCATTTTAATACCCTTTACTAGTACTGCTTTTACATTAGAAGGAATTATAGTCTTTAAACCAACAGAGGCAAATGAATCTAATCCTAGTACTATGATTAGTGATACTTGTCTTTATCCTCAGGATAAAAGCAGCTCTCCTGCCTACCCTTGCCACGTCGCAATCTCCTCTACCGAACAAGTTGCCTATATTGTGAATGAAGAAAGCGGTTCAATTACGGTAATTGATCTCCCGAGTGCCACGATCACCCGTCATATTAAGCTTGGTCGTTCTATCTCGTGCCTACATCTATTGCCAAGCAGTAACTTGGCGATCGCAACTAGCCATATCTTCGCCGATCTTAGTATGATTGATTTAGCAAATGGGCGTTTATTATCAACTACAAATACCGAGCGACAACTATTAGGATATATAGCAGTAATACCCTTACCAATTTCAGAATAAAAAAGACTTGGCTTAAATGCCAAGTCCTTTTTTATTACCTGGCAAACTACTTACTCAGGTTTTTTCCCTAATTGACGAGGCCATTTCCCGGTCCATTTATATTTAACATCACTGGTTTTGCTCTCTACTTTTTCCATCACAGGATTCACATTTTCTTCTTGCAAAATGGCTTCCGCTTTTACTACTTCTTTTTCCTGGAATGCTTTCCCCTTGCTTTCCAGTTTGCTGTACTTAGGCTCTTTACTCATTTTAATTTTACTGTTCATCTTTTCATTCGTAACCATTTCTACTTCTACTTTTGGTTCAAGCACTGGCTCTATTTCTGGTTCTCTTACTTCTTCTGGAAAATCCTCATCACGTCCTGGTTTCATTAAAGTCGGTATCTTACACTTATCATTCGTGTCTATTATTGTTTCCATTAAAGGGGTCTCTCCAATATCCTCCAAGGATGCAACCGCCATGTTTTTCACGACGCCTTTTTCCATCATCGTCAAGATTAATAGAAAATGCTCGGCTTCTCGTCTAAAATGATCTGCCAGCAAGGCAGGAATTAATCCTACTAAACGGCACTCTTCGATCATATCTTGTGCGGCACGTTTAAAATCTCTCAGACGCAAAACGGAAACACGAACATCTTGAATAAACCGTTTGAAAGAAGGAACCTCAGGATACCCCTGCAACATACTAGAGAAATCTCTTCCTTGCAAAAATAATTCATCAAATTCTTGGGAAAACTCATTTGCAGTCTGAATTAATTTACGTTCAGAAGGATCTAATAAATGACTAATAAAATAAGTATGATCCGCCATAATACGAAGCCAAAATACATTTTCTTGTGCCTTTGTTCCCCCGCTTAAAGCCACTCTGCAATTTTTCATTTTTTCTAATAGACGCAGGAAATATTCTGCTTCACGAGCCATATGATCTAAGAACAGGGGAAAATTACAACCCGCTAATTTGCACTCGAGCATCTGATGTAATAAACCACGTTTATAAGTATAAAAGTCCTTTACTAAAACCTGAGCGTCAGTAACGATCTCCATGAATTTCTTGTCATTTTGTACTCTTTCCGCGCGTACGCGCAAGGATTCGAATTCACGTTGAAAAGATTCGGCCTCATCGATTAAGTCAGAATTATCTTTAGGTAAACCGGACTTAATAAATATGGCATGCTCTTCCATGATTCGCAACCAAAATTTCATTTCTTCTACGTTGAGTGGTTCCAAGGGCTCAGGAACCATATAAGACATGTTTTGACGCGGCATAGCAACACTCCCTTTTTGCTCCCACTACATTTGTTACATTCTATGCCGCAACTTTGATTTCTGTTATAAAAATTTTTTAAAAACAATATTTTCTATGGAAATTTTATCTCACACCGATTAATACTTGTACCCATGCCACTAAATTTCGTCTCATATTCTGTCATTACATTTCCTTGATAATCACTCTTATGCAAATCAAAAGTTACTTGGTTTACTTCTAAATTACAAGCTGCAAACTGCTCTAATGAAAAATCAAATAGAGGCCTATTATCGGTCTTAAAGAATATTTCTCCGCCCTTTGCTAGTAGTAGGCGATACTTGTCCAGGAAGTTGGCATGGGTTAAACGTCGTCTAGCATGCCGCGCCTTAGGCCATGGATCACAAAAGTTAATATAGAATCGATCTACCTCACCTGGAGCGAAAATATCTAATACTTGGTTAATATCAAAAACAAGCAACCGAACATTAGTAAGGTTCTTTTCCCTTGCCTTTAGGGCCGCATAGTATAAAACATCTTGTTGGGCCTCAATTCCAATAAAATTAATTTCTGGATTTTCTTCTGCCAACTGGGTGATGAACTTCCCCTTACCTGTTCCAAGTTCAACGTGCAAAGGCGCATTTCGACCAAAAACTTCATGCCAATGCCCTTTTCTATGCTCATGAACATTCGTTCTCTCCTGATCTGGCTTTCCATAAGTACCATAGGGAATTTCTTTTATTACTACGATATCTTTATATTCTTCTAAGGCCGCGTCTACCCACGGCTTTCTTCTTAGTCGCATTCCTATACCACCTATATCCTCTATTCTTTATCTAAACCAAATTTTTTCAAATATCTGTACAACGTAACACGACTAACATCTAACATATTCGCTAAACGGCTAATGTTACCACCGGCAACCTTCCATGCCTCTACAAAGATCTCTTTATCTTCTTTCCAAGCAGAACTAATGCCCGTCTCACCAAGCAGGCTAATATCCTTCAAAGCAATTTTACTTCCTTCTGTATTAAAGAAGGCCTGCTCTACCACTCCTTGTAACTGTTTAATGTTACCAGGCCATTCATATGACATCAAAAGCTCTTTTGCCTCGCTCAGTAGTTCCTTTACTGGCATATTATGCTGCTCCGCCAATTCTTCAATAATATGTTCTGCCAGCAAAGGGATGTCTTCACGTCGCGCCCGCAGGGGTGGAATGCGAATCATACTTTTTGAGATGATCTCATATAGAGGTGCAAAGAAAACTCCCTTTTCTGTTAAGCGTTTCAAATCACTATCGCAGGCTGCAATGATACGAATATCAAAACTACGCTGCACATCTTCACCTACACGGCGTAACTGGCGTTCTTTCAAACATTCAGCTAATTGGGAAGCTACATGCAGGGGCATCTTTTCAATTTCATCTAAGAATAAGGTACCGCCATTAGCCAGCTCTAGTTTCCCTGGGCGGCTTTCATCTTTATATTCACCACTACCAAACAATTCTTCCTCTAATACTTCTGGCAGTATATCACCGCACTTTAATGAAATGAGCGGACCAGCAGCTCTGACACTTGCTTGATGTATTGCATGGGCCATCCGTTGCTTACCAGTACCAGATTCCCCTTGCAATAATAGGTGATTGTTATTACGGGCTACTCTTCCTGCCTTTTCTTGCATTGTAATGAATACAGGAGTTTCTCCTACCATACTAGCAAGGCTATATCTGGCTTTGTAGCCAACAGCATGAGCAACTAGGGTTCTCAAATCCTCAATTGGCAAAGACACGGCAACAACACTGGTTACTGCCTTCTCCTGCTCTAGAGGTATTACCGTAGTAATATCTTCGTATGTTTTTCGCTGGGTAATCCATGTCACTTCTTTATTATAGGATGGTATTCCTTTGAAACCTTTATACAAGGGTGTATGACGATAATTCAAGACCACATCATTTAGGTTCGCTACAATATCATTATTAACAGCATCAATCCCCGCCAAACGGCTTTTCCCTAACTTATTACTATAGACAACATCGCCGCCTGGTACAATGTGATACACCGCAAAGGGTACGGAATCTAAAATCGCATGACGTGCCTCTAACTGGTCTAAGATAGTTAAATGCTGTTCCATAGAATATTTAATACTGAGTAGCAAAGATACCACTGCACTGTAGGGTAATGATTCTTGCTCTACTGACACGATTGTTACAATATATACTAACTGACCATCTACCATAATTGGCACAGAGCAGGCGTCACCATCCTGACATTCCTTAATCCACATTTCTGGACCAAATAGTAAGAAGGGTACCTTATGTTCATGAACAATACTAATACTTGATGTTCCTATATCTTCTTCTGCCAATCTTGATCCTTCTAATTCTCCAGGACTCTTTTGAAAAAATGGCAACGCATAATTTTTCATTACATAACACTCTTGGTCTAACAACAAAAGACTTAAGTTATATACATTGAAATGCTCCCTAGTTTGATTGTACAAACCATTTAGATATTCCATCGCTGCATGATGTAAATGTTGTCTTCTAGCTAATTCTTCCTTGTTAAGCTTAATCAATTTAGGTAAGTCCTTTGAAGGAATACCTTGTTTCCGGCTTTTTTCCCAGGAATCGGCTACCCAGGGGTGTACATTGGGGTCCATTACACCCGTACTAGTAAACTTTTCGTAATAGGTTTCAAGCTTTTCTTTACTGCGCCGCTCTCTTATCATATAAATCCTCCATGTGTCTTATCATATTTAGCATCTTAAATCATCAACGTTAGAACGTGTTTACTCAAAACACGCAGGAACAACAATGTAGATGAGTGTTTTTTTATAGTACATAATAGAAAAATAATATCACACATTTAAGAAAAACCATAGTATTCTTACTATTATTGTCTCCATTTCCTAGTTTTTTAGGATCATTATCCTATTTCATAAGAAAAGACTTGGCTTGTGCCAAGTCCTCAGACGCAGGCAGAAGCCTTTGTCGCTCTTACTTGGAATCAAGGAAGTGTTATACTTTCTGATTCCGCAAAAAAATTGAGTAGGTTGACAATTTGTCGAACCTACTCAATCAAATCAAAATCACTATCTATTGATCAAGTACGATATTGATTTACGTCTTCGCTAAAATGCTGAATAACCACTTTAAATTCACCAATTTTACTCATCATATCTTGCAATTTATCATTGTATACCTGAACCGATGCACTGACTTCCTCACTCGCAGCAGAATTTTCTTCTGAAATAGCTGCTAAGGATTCAATCTTTCCATATACCTGTCCAAGCCCTGTCATCTCATGTTCTAACTTTCCAATCATATCTACAATATTCGTAGCTACATTCTGGACATTACCTACGTGACGACTATTGCTTGCCACGACTTCATTCAGTTGATGACTTTCTACTGCCAATACATCATATTCTTCTTCAATCATAGCTACAACACCGCTAATAATATCCATTAGTACCTTTAAATCACTAGTAATACTATCGGAATGTTGATGAGACTGTTCCGCTAATTTGCGTACTTCTTCTGCTACAACAGCAAAGCCTCTTCCCTGCTCTCCTGCCCTTGCTGCCTCAATGGCTGCATTTAGTGCCAATAAATTGGTCTGACCAGCAATCGCAGCTACCATGCCCGTAATTTCCGTAATCTTCGTAGCTTGTAATTGAAGATTTCCCGCCGACTTCTTTACCTCGGCAAATTTTTCTAAACTATGTTCTAATTTAGCACCAGATGCCTGTACTTCCCCGAAACCATGATTGATTTCCGATACTGCTGCCTCGAGTTGTACTTTATTACGATTTTGCTCCACAACAAACTTCTTCAATGTATCTAAATTGCCACTTAAAATGCCAACTGCCTCTGTTGTTTCCACGGCCTGATTGCTAGCCGCTGTTGCCACATCATAGACAACACCGGAAATACTATGAGACGTCTCTGACATTTTATCAGCTAAGGTGTTGAAAAGATCCGCAAAGCGGTTCATTTCATCTCCAGTGCCTTTAAATCCTACAAATTCCCGTTTCAAACGTTTCTTATACAAGGAAAGCCCTTGCATCAGATCTTCGAATTGATCATTTGTATGTAGTTTTGTTTCAATGAAGTACTTTCGTTCTTGTATGTTCCCAATCTCTTTTTGAATCGAAGTAAACGGTTTTAAAAGCAGAGCAGATGCAAAAGCTGCGAGCCCACCGCTAATAATTGCCGACCACAGAGGAATCGATGCCCCCATCATAGCTATTATGGCATCGACCACAACCGTTAACAAGGTCGCGGCCACACCGATTTTAACTGGTAAGCTTTTGATAAATCCAAAGGATAATAGGTTGTTAAAACGGTATGTTTCATGTTGAGTAATCGGACTTTCAAAGCAAATTTTTATTTTGACATGACCGGTAGACTTTTCAAGCACTTCTGTTTTGATCTCTTCTTTGAAATGCTCTGCAGCTCCGACAAGAAGACCATTAAGATACCCAAACATTCCCCTCTTGGAGCGATAACTAAAAATGGCCTCATATTCAGAAATCGGCTCAATTAAGATTTCTGGTGGGTTAGCACCAGGTATTCGCTTTACCACTACAACATGTACATCATACATAGATCGTAGAAAAGAATATAAGTTTTCTTGCTGAAAAAATGCCGGATAGGCATCTAAGAACGCTCTCACATTGTCCTTACCAATTGTTAACCATATTTCATCCTCTGATTTTCCTGAAGATGTGGCTAAAGTCCCAATGAACTTTCGAACCTCACTATCTTCAATATCTTCAGTAGGCCCTACAATCCGGTCCTTTGCCCATCCTGCACTTTGCATGGCCTTACCAACTAATTCCGTACCCCACATATTTCTTGCAGTGCCAACCCATGTAGCAACAACTGTCCCTTTAATAACCATCACCCCATCAAGATTGTAATAATCTTCTATTTTATCATTTACTATTTATTTCGCTATTTATTTCCATTTTCCTGCCCAGATTATATTAATTATCCTTTAAAAAGAATTGTTAAAAAAGGTCAGCATACGCCAACCTAAACCCCCTCGATCTCGCTATCAAACTTTTCATACAACATTACGCTCTCTTGTACACTGTGGTTTATTTGTAAAAAGGCATGAACTACCTGAGGATCAAATTGAGATCCACTATTTCTTACTAATTCAGCCATAGCCTCTTCGTACGGCCGGCCCTTACGATAGGGTCTATCACTAATCATAGCTTCGAATGCATCGGCAACAGAGCATATCCTTGCCAATAAGGGAATCGCATCACCCTTCAAGCCATTAGGATACCCTTTACCATCAAACCGTTCTTGATGATATAAGGCAATCCGAGCTGCTTCTCGCAAATATTCGGCGCCTTGCAAAATTTCATATCCAATGATCGGATGCTGCTTTATCTTTTCATATTCTTCTGCTGTTAAATTTCCTTCCTTAAGTAAAATATCATCACTAATCGCTAACTTACCAATGTCGTGAAGCAATGTTCCCCAATGAAGATATAAAAGTTCGTTTTCAGAAAGCTTCATCTCTCGCCCAATCTCTAAGGCAATATTATTGACAGCTAGAGAATGATTCGCAGTACCGCTTTCCCTTTTTTCTAGTGCACTAAAAAAGGCGCGAATAGTAACATCATAAGCATGAACTAGCTCCTGATTCGCCTCCCTTAAACGACTCGTGGCAACTTCTACTTTTCGGCGTAAAGAATAAACAAAAAGTAGACCTATACCAATCAAAACAATTGCTCCGAAAACACCCCACGTAATAAATTTCATAAGACGAGGATTACCAAGAATTTCTCGTTGAAAATAATTTTCACCAAACCATTTATCCTGCAATTGCTTGAGTTTACCTGTTTTTTTTAAATGATCAATTCCAGTATTTAAGCTTGATAGTAGGGCAGTATTTCCTTTTGGAACGCCTAATGAATAAGCATTGACAGCTAGCGGGGTTCCAACAACCTTAATATTACTATATAAATTTTGTTGATTAATCCAGTACATACCTATAAAGTAACTACCTACAACAGCATCTAACTCACCCTCTGCTAGTGCCTTCAATGCATCTTTTTGGTTTGTATACCGATGCAAGTGCAGATTAGGAAGATGGCCTTTCAAGAAATCCTCGCCTAAATCTCCACGCTGTACTCCAACCCGGTTATTCACTAAATCATTTGCAGATCGGATCAGGAAATTACTTCGCATTGTAAAAATAACGAGTCGAGTTTCCAAGTATGGCTCGGTGAAATCAAATAGTTTTTCTCGTTCTGGCGTATTCACAACACCAATTAATATGTCACCCTTGCCTTGCGCCACATTCGCTTTGGCATTGTCCCAATCTAGTAACATAATATCAAAGGTGCCTGCGCCCTCATTTTCTAATAGATGGATAAAATCAACATCATAACCATCTTGCTGTCCCATCTCATTAACAAATACCAAAGGAGGATGTGCATTATCGCCGAAGGCTCTGTATGTATCATTTCGATTCGCAAATCCCCAGGTAGGTTGGAGCAAAATTAATAATCCTAGCGTCATGGTACTTATCTTCCTTGCTAATGACACAATTTTTATCCTCCTATATGGATAAGACCTATCTATCCGTTATCTTATAAAATAATGAATCTAACTTATCGTAAAGTAGAATCCTACAAACAGTAGCTTTCTTATTATTTAAAAACTTTCCAATCTGATTATTCGACGACAACATAGGAAGCCCCTGCCTATTCTACCCATGTGATATTGATCACAGACGAGAATTCTAAACGATCTATAATAAAGTGGAGCATACCATGTCTCTAAAGGAGGATTTATTATGACAATTCCATTTGCTAACATTCCTTTTTTGAATAAGAAAATCAAGTTTCCTGTTACACCTCATATTCCTGGCGGGTTAACCACCTCTGCGCAACTTAGACAAATTGCAGAGATTGCTGATAAGTATGAGGGCTCTTTAAAGATAGTAGGAAATACGATTACCATTATCGGACTTAACTTGAGTGACGGAGAAAAAGCCCTCGCCGAACTGAATTGTCAGGGGGAATCCTTTATTGCGAAAGCAGTGCGGTCCGTTGCATTTTGTCCTGGTAAACCCGACTGCCCTAGAGCACTGCAAGATAGCTCTAGCTTAGGACTGGCCCTTGATAAAGAATTCTTTGGGCAAGAGCTGCCAGGTAAACTTCGAATTGGTGTGAGTGGTTGCCCTAATTGCTGTATTGAACCCTTAGTCAAAGATATCGGCATGTATGGAACGGCCAAAGGTTACACTTTAGCCGTAGGCGGCAACTCAGGATTTTCAGCTCAAATTGCCACAGTCGTCGCAGAGAAAGTTCCTGCTGAAGAAATCTCTAGTATCATACAATCCATACTAACGTTCTACCGACAACACGGCAAAACCAAAGAACGCCTAGGACAACTCATTACACGTATTGGCTGGGAGCAATTCATCAATGAAACAATACCCAGTCAATATAAGAAAAGACTTGACTTGTGACAAGTCCACGGACGCAGGCAGAAGCCTTAGTCGTTCTTACTTGGAATCAAGAAAGTGTTATACTTTCTGATTCCGTAAAAAGATAGAGAAATAGATAAAAGCACTTGCAATTTTCTGCAAGTGCTTTTATCTATTCTCTTGACTTATTCTTCTCTACTAAATTCCGTATTGCGGTGATTGCTATACTTTACCCAAAAGAGTATTACCACAGAACAAAAAGTCACTGCATTCGCAGAAACTAAAGAAAGGCTTCCAATAAAGACTCCGTAAACCAGCCAAAAAAACACTCCAGCAATCATCATGATCAGCCAAGTCCAAGATAAGTCATCTGTTGATTTTGTTTTCACCGTTTTCACTACTTGAGGAAAAAATGCAAAAGTCGTTAAAACTGCTGCTAACATTCCAATCAGCTCAATCAGTACAAAAACCCCCTCAACAAAATATATAAAAAAAACTCGCCTACGCGAGAATACTTTTCCTAGATTATTCGGGGCAACGGAGTTCCCCCAAGACTAGCAAGCATCCACCCCAACACTTACTAATCATTAACTCCGCTGCTTCATTATCTATTCTATCACAAAACATAACACTATAAAAGTCCAAACTGCCAACCTTTTGTAAAAACTTTAAAAATCTTACTTTTTCTTTACTAAATCTTTATCTGCACCATATCATAAACACAATCAAAATGTGTAAATAAGTCTTGAACAAGATTACCATCTATTTTTTTATTATCTACCATACTATACATAATGCTCTTTACTTGACTTGGAGGCAGTATTTTACGATAAGGACGATTCTCGGTAAGGGCTGCAAATACATCTGCAACTGCTACGATACGTGAGCCATTTTTAAGCTGGGACTCTTTAATCCGAAAGGGATACCCTGAGCCATCTAGCGTTTCATGGTGATAGGCAGCCCACTCAGCAATCGTCTCAAATCCATCAATCTGTTCTAAGATACGATAGGTATAGTAGGTGTGCTGCTTAATCAAAGAAAACTCCTGACTTGTCAACTGCCCAGGCTTTTCTAATATTTCATTAGGCACAGCCAACTTACCTAAGTCATGAAGCAAGCCTGCAATACGCATGGCTTTGCTTTCCTCTTCACTATAACCTCGAACCTTGGACAAAAATGAGGATACCATAGCTACATTACGAGAATGGGTACCCGTAAAAGAACTAGTATGATCGATGATATTGGCAAATATCTCAGCGATCTCCAAAATATCATCGATATTAAAACGCATATGCCCATACCTATTTATATCATTAAAGAAATGCTGGGCGTAATTAGGATCTGCCAGTTCTAACCAAAAGCTCTCTTTTTTTGAAAAATCATTGAGTGCCTTTACTAAGTCAGGATCAAAATAAATTCCACTTAGGTTTCGTATTGCATTCAAGATGCCAGCTCGTTGCCCAAGAATGTATTCTTTATCACGAATTAATATTTCAATTCGATCGGCTAAATTTATAATGCGACTGATAAGAGGAATTTGCTCACCCTCTAGTCCTGATGGACTAGAACCATCCCAAAAATCATGATGATGACGAATTGGCTCGGCAAGCATACCAAGTTTGCTTGAATTTTTAAGTAGGTTATAGCCAACCTCTGCATGCTCATAAATGTCTTTACCAACTTCAAACCGATGCAATTTTGCTTTTTCTTCCCAACGAGCTGCAGCCCCTAGATCATGAAGTAAAGCGGCATATACCAAGATTTGTCGTTGCCACTCATCCATCCCTATGGCTTCCCCTATTCGATTACTAATCATAGCTGTCCGCCAGTGGTGACGAGACAAGCCTCCATTTGACAGTTCTAACGCCAATGATAAGGCTCTGAATAAATTAATTGGGTGGATATTATATAACATCCTTCTCCCCCCTTTTGAGCCCGCTCATGATAAACAATGCAAGAACCAGGTCACAGCCAGTAAATCAGCTACACCACCTGGACTAACATTTTGTAAGATAAATTCTTTATCCAAAGCCGCACACATGGCCTTCCCTTCCATCGTTGCTAGGCTTCCTGCCTCTAGGACCCTTTGAGCCTGCTCAGGTACCCATACTCTCATTTTATCGGGATGATGGCGATGCATAACGGTAGTATCCTCTACACAAGTCATAAGTACCAGCAAGGTGTGTAATAAGGCATCATTTACCGATAACCCTTTTTGCAAAGCTTCTCTTAGCGCAGGTAAACCTCTCTCTTTGACAGATGGCAGCCCCTCTGCTAATTCTCCACGAATTCCCGTAATACCATGGTGAATATATAACCGTTCCCCTGCCGTTAATTCATTAGGATTCTTATTCGCTGCACTCTCTAGCTCTTTTTCTACAATCCCAGCTACCATGATAGCTGCACTTGATAAAACCGTCTCAGTCGTTACTGAGCGAGCCCGCCCCATTATCCAGCCAACTGTCCCTGTCATAATACCAAGCAAGAACATTAACCCTTTTTGGGTATTCACCCCCTGCGTGGCATAGAGCATGGCCTCCTCACCTTCTAAGCCAATTATCCTTAGTACAGGCAATAATTCTTCGATTGGACCTTCATGGAGTAAACCCGCCTGGGCACATCTTGCCATAGGCAAACCAAGAGCAGCCGAACTTGCCATAAAGCTATAGAAATCCATATCCTGATGAGCACCACTATTCACTCGATCCACTAAACCTGGAGATGGTGTACAGGTTACCTCATATAGCATGGCCTCTACAGCTTTGGCCCCTATACTTTGGGCGATCGGACTAATCAATCTGCTTTCATAAGCCTTGAATTGATTCTCCATTTTAGTGACCGCCTGCTGTAAATCCTCCTGCCTATGTCTTCCTTCCCGCCTACATACCACAAACTCTCCACCGCAAACGAAACAACCTCGACTTTGCCCTGCTTCGCGACGTGATAATAAAGAACCCTTTTCGTCAAACACATCAATATCCAGCAATCTAGCAAATGGTTGACTCTCTTCTATCTTCACGGCAGCCTTTTTAACTAGCCGCCCTTCTTTATCAATTGCCATTAAAGCCTCGGGACCGGTAATCAAATTCACCCGTTCCTCTGCCGCAATAGTAAACATTTTTTTTATTTCTTCCAGTCCATAATCCCGAAGGCGTCTGAGCAATGGCGTGTCCTTTACTGCCCCGGGCATATTAATTGTAATACTAACGAGTATTCCACCGTGCTTTTCTGTAAATGCTTTTTGCCTACTATAGCGAGCTTCTTTTGCTGCTAGAACATCTTCTAATGTAACCTCTTGCTTTGTCATTTATAACACTCCATTTAGCCAACTACTTATTCTGTAAGGTAGTTATAATCTCTACTACTTTGTTAATTAGGGTTTTATTCAAATATTGACGATTTTTATAGGTCAAAATATGATGAGTCAACCGTTTATCAGGAAGTAATATGGGAACACTGCTGTTATGCACCTTCACATGTACCGCATCGTTAGTAAACAAAACAATGCCTTCCACCCAAACGTTAATGCCTTGTTCTTTTAGAAATTTGGAAAGCTTATAGACCTGACCCTTTACCTGTTTTACCGGATTCGCCATTTTTTTAGAATACTTTCCGCCACCTCGGCCTACTTTATACTGTGTCCATTCAGAATCTACTGCATCCCCTACGATACTACCATTATGATTTTTAACCTCTACAACATAGATTCCTTTCATTCCTACGATAATGAGATCGGTTTCTTGGCTGTAATTCTGATAAGAAATACTCACATTCGTAAATACATGATAATCATCTGGCAGATGTAATGCTTCTACTAACCCTAGACGTTCTCCCCGCGCACCAAAACGAAAAATAACTCCTCGCCTTATATAATAACTAGATAGAATCATAAATATAGTGACGGGTACAAAGTAAAACCAACTAATCACTTGTACCTTATGCACAAATACCAAATATAGAGATACAAATACTAGCACTAGCATCAAAACACCAGCCATTAGACTCCGGTTGGCCTTACTACTTATATTATTTCTTCCTTTATAAAATTGAGCCATTCCTTTTTCTCCCCTATTCTATACATCTCATTTTGTGCATCGGTTATTTATAAAATCTAAATTTTACAAATTTTTTCTTCCAAATATACTTTATTCTGTTTATAACACAAAAAAACCTCCATACATTGAGATGTTTTCTTCCTTACAATTTTTTTCAAAGGACAGAAGTATAGCCCTTTCCCTTTTTCTACAATATAATAAATGTAACAACTATCGGAGGCTCGTTCCATGTATGAAGATATCACATTAAAAATATATAAGCGTAAAATTCATCGCCAAATGGTCTTGATCCTTAGCATTATACTGGTTTTTGTCATCAACGTTGCCGGTTTATTTGCCGGTGCTGTCTTTTACAATGAATTTTGCGTGTTAAATACCCGTACTAGCTTAGAGCGTTTTAATCCATTAAAAACAAAACTTGAGAATGGACTCAAAACAAAAAAGTGGCAACAAGTTACCATTCCCTCCTCTTTCGGTTATGATTTAAAAGGAACGTATATTCCTAATGCCGTTCCCTCCGATAAAACGATAATACTTGTACATGGCATTGCTGCCAATCGTTTAATGGGCTTATGGTATAGCAATATTTATTTAGATGCGGGTTATAACATCCTCATTTATGATTCACGGGCTCATGGAGAGAGTGGCGGTAACTCTGTAACCTGGGGGTTTTATGAAAAATTTGATCTTGATGAATGGGTACGTTTTGTAGCCCACATGCACCCGAATGGCATTATTGGTGTACATGGAATATCCATGGGGGGGGCAACTGCTCTCATGCATGCTGAACTCAATGAATTTTCAAAGCAAGTAGCCTTCTATGTTGTTGATAGTGCCTATAGTGACTTAGAAAATTTATTGACAAAGCAAATCAGCTCCATCGTAGATTCTAACAACTTTGTTTGGGTTAAAATCCTATTAAAGTACTCTAGTGTAGTCGCGTACATGCAATCTCATTTTCGTTATGGCCAAGTATCGCCAATTCGCTCTATACAAACAGTAACTACACCCATCTTATACTTGCACGGGGAAGCAGATGCCCTCGTACCTGTTAACATGACACGTCAACTCTATGCTACCACAAAAGGTTATCGTGAAATTCATACCTTTCCCAATGTAGGACACGCTATGGCTATTTTTGAGCGCCGCACAGAATACCAGCAAACCGTAACTGACTTTATTGAAACCGCTACAAAGCAATGATTGTACGTTTTTAAAAACGTAGCATATTTTTATTATTTCCACCATAAACTAGAAATAATTATATTTTTTGGTAATTATAAGGATATTCATTGACTATCTAACAACCCAATGTTAAGATAAGATTGTTAGTAGAGGAATGGAGGCGGCAAAGTGAAGATTGCATTAGTAGGATTGGGTAGAACGGGAAAAATAGTGGCCGAATATCTACTTCAGCAAGGCGTGCTCAGCATGGTACTATGTAGGCCAAATAGTATTAATGCGCATAAAGACATTGGTGAACTGCTAGATTTAAAAGATACAGGAATTATCGTAGAAACAAGCGACCATTTGGAAAGTAAATTATTTCAGTGCCAGCCAGATATCTTAATTGATTTTTCCTGTACTAGTTTTTTGGCAGATAATATTCATATCATAGAAAAGTGCGGCGTAAGTGTAATTACAGCGGTAACAGGTTATGAAGCAATCGAGCTTGAGAAACTCAAAAATGTAGCCCAAAGAGGTAATATCGGCATTGTTGTAGCCCCCAACATTACCTATGGAGTAAATGTACTACTTGCAATGACAGAAATTATGGCGGAATTAATGAGTGATTATGATTTCGATATTTATGAAGAACACCATAAATACAAAAAAGATAGTCCGTCAGGGACTGCTAAAAAAATCGCAGATAAAATCCAAGAAACCTTAGTTCTTAATGAAAAAATTCCAATACACGCTATTCGAGCAGGTGGCATTGTCGGCAAGCATAAGGTGATTGTTTCTGGAGAGTTTGACCAAATCGAAGTATCTCACCAATCTTACTCTAGAAAAGCATTTGCCCAAGGTGCTTATAAGGTAGCTTTGTTCCTTTTCGGTAAAACAGGTTTTTATGAGATGAGCGATGTTTTTGAGCAGGAAAAAGAGAAAAGAAGGCACATCTTGGCTGCTCATAAAATCAAGGAAGATATTAGGTTAAACTTAGCGTAACTATATAAGAAAAGACTGGGCTTGTGCCAAGTCCTCAGACGCAGGCAGAAGCCTTAGTCGTTCTTACTTGGAATCAAGAGAGTGTTATACTTTCTGATTCCGTAAAATAGAAAATCACATGAATTGATCATGTGATTTTTTTATTTCTCTCGACGAACTGCGTCGCCTTCTGCAGTATATTACTTTTTCCTACAATAATCAGGCGATCATCCGGTTCAATAATGGCAGCTGGGCCAGGGGATATGTCAATTTTTCGGTCACGCCGAATCGCTACAATGGTCGCGCCAGTACTTTGCCAAAATTTTATATCCGCAACGGATCTTCCCACTAAATGAGAATCAAAGGGAACTTTTATTTCGATTGGATTATAAGGATTTAGATTCTTCAATCGGTCAGAATAGCCAACAATTTCACTAAAGATTTCTTGCAACCTTTTATCAATTACCAACTTCTGCGTTAGTAATGCTTCTAATTCTTGTTTTAGAGAGTAAACAGATTGCATACTTTTGTGATGTGTAATGAAAGGATAGGCTTCCTCAATGGATAGTACGACAACTTCTTTCCCTTGTGAAACGGAAACAATATTTGCATCCTTTAGTAAAGCAATGGCCTTTCGTATTGTCTCAGATGACACATTATAGTGACTAGCCAGTAAGGTCCGACCAGAAATTCTTGACCCTACGGGAAACTCGTTATTTACAATTCTTTGCGCTATATCAAGGGCTATAGAGTGATACATGGGGAAAGCAGACGGCATAATGTTCCTCCAAATTCAGCTACAATTATTTCTTTTATATTAGACGAAAGTAACAGAATTAGCAACTGCTTGCCCTGGTTTTCTTGCATCAAAGAATGTCATGTTGTTTACCCATAACTCCGTTTTTTTTAAGATAGAATCAAACTTTACTATTTTTTTACTTTTTTGGGTTTTCTATATCTTTAGATGGAGGTACAAAGTCCTGGAACATGTTATTCTACAATTAGTTGTTGAATTTTTTCTAAAAGATGCGGCTGCGAGCTAGTATAGCTGCTTCAAGGAGGACCGTACCATGAAAGAGCCCACAAAATCATCCCTTATGGCTGATAACATTGATCGGATTTTAGAGCAGCTCAAACAGGCTGATTTAAACCATTTGGATACTTCCGATTTAGTTAAAGAACTAGAAACGATAATGCTTCAGTTTCTTAATCATAGACTTATCAATTCTGACGTTGCCTTAACCAATAAAAATCCATATTCTAGATGTGGAACCTTAGATCGAAGGTCCTAACGATAAAATAACGAATCCCCAGGAAAGTTAAACTTTACATGAGTATTCGCATTCTTATACATATTACAACAAACTCTCTAGCATCATTTCAATCTCTATAAATTTTTTAGAACCTCTTATCTTACGATAAGAGGTTCTACTGCTAAATTAGCGTTTAACTTCCACTTTAGCCATTTTTTCATAATATCGAACCAAACTGCAATGATCTGCATCTCCCATATCGTCCACCTTGAGAGCTTGCATCATTTCCATGACAGCTGCTGTCAGAGGCAATGGAACCCCCATATCGTGAGAAGTTTCCAAGGCATTATTCAAATCTTTAATGTGAAGGTTAACACGGAACCCAGGATCAAATTTACGATCCATCACCAGTGGCGCTTTTGCATCAAGCACTGTGCTTCCTGCCAAACCACCACGGATTGCTTGGTATACTAACTCTGGCTCTACCCCAGCCTTGCTGGCTAGGACCAAAGCTTCCGACATAGCAGCAATATTCAGAGCAACAATCACTTGATTTGCAAGCTTAGTGACATTTCCTGCCCCTATTTCTCCGGTGCGCACAACAGAACCAGCCATGGCTTTCATAACAGGATAGCATTTATCAAACACTTCTTGCTTGCCACCAACCATAACAGACATGGTACCATCAATGGCTTTAGGTTCGCCACCACTTACAGGAGCATCTAACATTTCTACACCCTTTTCAGCAAGCTTTGCAGAGAGTTCGCGACTTACCAACGGAGCGATAGAACTCATATCAATGAAAACAGTACCTTCTTTTGCTCCCTCAAGTAATCCATTTTCGCCTAATACTACTTCTTTTACATGAGGTGAGTTGGGTAACATGGTAATAATAATATCAGCTTGCTCTGCCACAGTTTTTGCTGTTGGTGCACTCTTAGCTCCTGCAGCTACCACTTCGTCAACTGCACTTTGGTTTCTATCTACAACAATGAGATCATAACCAGCCTTCAATAAATTTTTGCTCATAGGTTTTCCCATAATTCCAAGTCCAATAAATCCAATTTTCATCTTGATCTACTCCTTTGATTTCAATTTAATTGTAAATGCTTTTACATATACCTAGCGAACTAGACAAGGGCGTTTATTATCAAACTTCCAGTTTGGAATCAAGTACTGCATTGCCATTGCATCATCCCGTGCACCTAGGCAATTCTCTACGTACAGTTTGTGCGCTTTCTCAACCTGCACCATATCTATTTCGACCCCAAGGCCCGGCTTGTCAGGAACAGCTACCATTCCACCAACTATTTTAAACGGCTCTTTGGTCAAACGTTCTTGACCTTCTTGCCAGATCCAGTGAGTATCTAACGCTGCAATTTTTCCTGGAGCGGCAGCTCCTACATGAGTAAACATGGCTAAGGAAATGTCAAAATGATTGTTAGAGTGGGATCCCCAGGTCAATCCCCATTCATGACACATTTGGGCAACACGTACGGAACCCTGCATGGTCCAAAAGTGAGGATCGGCTAAAGGAATGTCTACTGAATGCAACTGGATTGTATGCCCCATCTGACGCCAATCCGTGGCGATCATATTCGTGGCCGTTGGCAATCCTGTTGCCCGACGGAATTCAGCCATGATTTCCCGCCCAGAATAACCATTTTCGGCTCCACATGGATCTTCAGCGTAGGCTAATACATGCTGTTTGTTACTGCACAATCTGATTGCTTCGTCTAATGACCATGCACCATTCGGATCAATGGTAATTCGTGCATTAGGGAAACGCTGGGCCAAAGCGGTAACCGCGGCTATTTCTTCTTCTCCTGGCAGCGCGCCACCTTTTAGTTTAAAGTCGTTAAAGCCGTAGAGCTCGTGAGCCGCTTCCGCCAACCGCACGACAGTTTCTGGAGCCAGCGCCTCTTCGTGGCGTAAACGATACCAGTCATTTGCAGCATTTGGATTACTTAAATATGGTAAATCTGTTTTGGTACGATCACCAACATAGAATAGGTATCCCAGCATTTCTACAGCCTTACGTTGCTGGCCCTGACCAAGCAATGCCGCTACTGGAACTTCAAGGAACTTACCAAGCAGATCGAGTAAAGCAGCTTCTAGTGCTGTGACAACATGAATTGTGATCCGTAAATCGAAAGTTTGCAGCCCCCGCCCAGCGGAATCTCTCTCTGCGAAACTCTGCCGCACCGCATTAAGGATGTTGTTGTAATTCCCAATGGATTTACCAAGAACCAATTCTCTTGCATCCTCCAGCGTTTGACGAATGCGTTCTCCTCCAGGAATCTCACCAACGCCGGTGTTGCCTACATTGTCTTTGAGAATTACAATGTTACGGGTAAAAAAGGGACTATGTGCACCACTGAGATTTAAGAGCATACTATCTTGACCTGCAACAGGAATGACCTGCATTTCAGTAATAATCGGTGTAGACGAACTACCTTGTTTTTTGTTCAGTTCCATATTACTCACTCCTAGTTATCATAATCTTGTCTTTGGACTATTCTGTCCTAACAATTATGCATTATTTCAACAAGCCCATTTCTATCAGCACCTTAGAAAGTTGCTCTCTTTCACTATGGGTCATGGGACCTGCTGGGTCCATACAAGGTCCCGCTTCAATCCCCAGTAAGGTTAATGACTCCTTAATCACTGCCGGGAAGGTCCCAATGGTAAAGGCAATCCTGAGAGGCGCTAGAGCAAACTGGGCTTTGAGAGCTCCTTCTAAATCGCCAGCCATATATTTTTCATAGATGTCAGCACACAGCCTTGGCGCTACGTTTGCACAAGATGCAATGGAACCAGTAGCACCATATAAAAGGGCTCCATAGATAAGAGTATCTCTCCCCATAAGCACGGAGAAATCCTTCCTGCCTTGGGTCAAACGTATATATTCAGCGGTTAAGGTCAAGTCACCACTGGAATCCTTAATACTCACAATATTGGGTATCTCAGCTAACTTAGCTACAGTTGCAGGCGCAAGGTTAACTGCAGTCTTAGGAGGATTGTTATAGAGAATTACGGGAAGAGACGTACTTGCCGCAATATCCTTAAAATGTTTATATAACTGATCTTGATTCGGAGTGACAAACATGGGCGTTAAAACAGACACGGCATCTACTTTGCATTCCTCTGCCATTTGAGTAAGCATGATGCTCTCCCGGGTAGTGATCCCATTTGTACCTGCATAAACTGGCACCCTACCTTTTGTCTCGTCCATGGTAACCAGCAAAATTTCCCGTTTTTCTTCAGGAGTCAACCCATAAAATTCTCCCGTAGTTCCTGTGACAAATAATCCGTGTACACCACCGTCAATCAGATAATTAATCAACTTACGCATGGCTTTTTCGTTAAATTTTTCTTCAGCCGTAAGAGGAGTTATCACCGCTGGTATAATTCCTTTTGGTGTAAAACCTGCTTTATTTTCTGTTATCTTCATTTATTTTTCCTCTCCTTAGTTCTATTTAACGTACCATACTAGGACGTTTGGGATCATACTTCCAACCAGGTATTAAATATTGCATAGCCATGGCATCATCCCGAGCGCCCTGACCAATTTTGTTATATAGTTGATTTGCTTTCTCGATTTGCTCCATATCAATTTCTACGCCAAGACCTGGTTTTTTCGGTACTTCTATCAATCCATCTACAATTTGGAAAGGTTCTTTCGTCAAATTTTCCTGACCTTCCTGCCAAATCCAGTGGGTATCAATCGCCGTAATATTACCTGGAGCAGCAGCTGCTACATGGGTAAACATGGCTAGAGAAATATCAAAATGATTATTGGAGTGGGAACCCCACGTCAAGCCCCATTCATTACATAGCTGTGCAACTCGTACTGAACCCTGCATCGTCCAAAAATGAGGATCAGCCAAGATAATATCGACAGCATGCAGATTCGCTGAGTGTCCCAATTGCCGCCAATCAGTAGCAATCATATTTGTCGCAGTAGGCATACCAGTCGCACGTCTAAACTCTGCCATAATCTCCCGACCGGAATAACCATTTTCAGGACCACAAGGATCCTCCGCATATGCCATTACATTGTGCTTGTTACGGCACAAGTTGATCGATTCTTCTAAAGACCAAGCACCATTAGGATCAAGAGTGATCCGTGCCTCAGGGAAACGTTTCGCAAGTGCAGCCACTGCTTCCATTTCCTCAGCACCGCTCATTACGCCGCCTTTTAATTTAAAATCTTTAACACCGTAGCGTGCAGTTGTTGCTTCGGCAAGGCGTACAACTGCTTCGGGCGTTAGCGCTGCTTCATGACGCAAACGCAGCCAATCATCTTTTTCATTCGAATTACTAAGGTAAGGCAGATCTGTTTTTTTAAGGTCACCGACGTAAAATAAATAAGCTAGAGTTCTTACAGCATCACGTTGCTGTCCACTACCTAGTAATGCTGCTACTGGCACATTTAGGAACTGTCCTAATAAATCCAGCAATGGAGCTTCTATTCCTGTAAGCACATTGTCAGCACGCAAATTGATTTCGTGTGGCTGTTTTAACACCGCTTCTTCCGCTGCAGAGGTTACTTTATGCACCGTTGATTGGGGGCCGGCTGTACTTTTTCCTAATAAATTTTGCCTTATATTATTGAGAATATTGTTATAGAGACCTATGGATTGCCCCACTACAAGTGATTCGGCTTTTTCTAGTGTCCGAAGGATGCTTTCCCCTCCTGGAACCTCACCTACGCCCGTATGTCCTAGGCTATCTTTAAGTATGACTATTGTTCTGGTGAAAAAGGGGCCATGTGCACCGCACAGATTTAGTAGCATGCTATCATGTCCTGCAACAGGAATTACTTTCATTTCTGTAATAATCGGAGTACCTGTATAAGCACCGTTGTTTACCTGAGTAGTCATATTTTAAAAGAGCCTCCTTTTATTTAAGTTCAACACGTTTTATTTCTCCAACAACAAACAGGTAGCTGACTATGGCAATAAAAGCATGTACAACAACATAGATTAGCGCACCATTAAACGATCCTGTTGATTGAATAATATAGCCAATAGCAATTGGCGTCGTGATACTTGAGAGATTACCGCAAGTGTTTAAGAGTCCTCCACTCAAGCCAGCAATTTGTTTTGGCGCCGTATCCGAGTTAACCGCCCAGCCAAGTGCACCAAGACCTTTTCCGAAGAAAGCTAAAGCCATGATAGCAATAATCATCCAATGAATATCTACATAGTTACAAGCAAGCATACTCATGGACAATAACATACCAAGTACGATGGGCACCTTCCTTGCAACCGTAAGGGAATAACCCTTTTTAAGCAAGAAATCAGATATAACACCACCCAGAATACCGCCTAAAAAACCGAATATAGCTGGTACGGATGCAGCAAAACCGGCTTTCAAGATTGTCATTCCGCGAGCCTGTACTAGATAGACTGGAAACCAAGTAATGAAGAAATAGGTAATGGCATTGATGCAATATTGAGCAACATAGATGCCTACCATCATACGATTTCTCAGCAATTCTTTTATATAGTGCATATTAGGTCCTTCTTGCTTAGCGACATCCTTTTTCTCTTGATCTACATCGCACTGCATATTAGACCCTTCTTGCTTACAAACATCTTTTTGGGATTGATCCATATCAACCAAGCCGCCACCTTGTTCAATATACTCAATCTCAGCCTTATTAATCATTGGATGATCCTTAGGGTTATGAATCAACTTATTCCATACTAACGTAAAAGCGATTCCCAATCCGCCCATGACTACAAATACATAATGCCAACCAAAATTGTGAATAAGCCATCCCATCAGCGGTGCAAAAAATACAGTGGCCGCATATTGGGCCGAATTAAAAATAGCGGAAGCAGTACCACGCTCTGATGCAGGAAACCAAGCTGCAACAATCCGGCTATTTGCCGGGAAAGAAGGTGCCTCAGCAGCTCCAACCATAAACCGCAACGCAAACAACGTTATAATTGCTGTGGCTCCAGTAAGAAAACCAACGAAGCCTTGAAATAGGGTAAATAAAGACCAGAAAAAAATGCTATATGCATATACCTTTTTTGAGCCAAAGCGATCTAAGAAATATCCTCCAGGCAACTGAAAAACAACATAGGACCAACCGAAAGCTGAAAAGATATAACCCATTGATATCGAATCCATGTTTAATTCTTTTGCTATCGCTGGACCAGCAAGTGAAATAGTGGCACGATCGGCATAATTGATTATGGTAATAAAGAATAAAACGGCTACGACGATCCAACGGACATTACTTTTTTTTATAGAATCTTTCATAATATATCCTCCTTATAATTTAACTTCTTAGTAGCGCTTCCATTAAGCTTATTTTGATATCTAAGAGACAACTTCCGCTAACGGATAAAATAGTAATAAGGTAACTGTCTGCCCCCCCATTCTCTTACGTTTCTTCATATATTTCCCAATTGGAGATAACCATCAATAAAATTTTCTCAACCACATTTCATTCCATTTTTGATATTTTTATTTCATATATTGAAATTGTATTTCTTTTTTAATAGTATTCTATTCATTATATTAATATTCCTTCTATTTTTCGCAAATAAATTTATTTTTCTAAATATAAATAATAATATCGACAAATCTGACTCTTATCTCGACACAATGATATATATAAGAAAAGACTTGGCTTAGGCCAAGTCCTCAGACGCAGGCAGAAGCCTTAGTCGTTCTTACTTGGAATCAAGGAAGTGTTATACTTTCTGATTCCGTAAAAGAAAATAAAGCACTCTTTGAGATCTTCAAAGAGTGCTTTGTTCTTAATCATACTTTTAAATTACAACGGAAACATTCGCTTCCCCTACTGTCACCAACCGCCTCTTGAACCCATTCTAGCTGACAATCGGTTGGCATAATCAATCAATATAGGTACGTATTCCATTAGTTTTTCTACCGAATACATGCTGGTAGGCCCCGAGATACTGATACCTGCAATGATTTTTCCTGTTGCATCATAAAGGGGAGCAGCGATGCAGTTAATCCCATTATTCCACTCCTCTAGATCCACTGCATACCCTTGTAAGCTTACTTTTTCAATTTCTTTTAAGAAAGTATCAGCATCAGTGATTGTATTTAGCGTATAGCGATTGACATCGCGCTTAAAAACTTCACTTACCACTTCTGGGGTCTTACAAACTAAGACTTTTCCTAAGGCAGTACAGTAAATAGGGCGACGCATTCCAATATGAAAATAGCCATATGTGCAATAGGGCGTCTCGGCTCTCGCAACATAGATGACCTCATTATCATCAAGCACTGCTAAATTCACATTCAACTTTAGGTTATTTGATAATTCTTCAAGATAAGGGAGACAAATTCGCCTAATTTCCATCGAGTTGAGAACAATACCCTCATATTTTAGAAAACCACGCCCCAAAGAATAGCTTACTTCGTGTTGTTCAATTAAATTAAACTCTTTTAATGTATTTAATAAACGATAAGCAGTTGGTTGGTTAATTCCCGTGATTGCACTAATATCTTTTAAGCGCAGTCTCGGATTCTCATAAGAAAAGCAATTCAGTATTGTAATTGCCTTTGTAATGCTATTATTTAGCAATTCTTTATTAACAGCCATTATTATCACTCCAAATTTCACATGTTAGCTACGTAATTCATTATTTCGATATAATTCATTATTATATGAAATAATCCTGCATTCTAAAAGTAGTTAACTAAAAATAATATGTTTTCATTTCATTTTTTACTGAGTGATAATACTATATTTACATCATATTTAGTTAATGACACTTCAAACTTGAGCCGCCAAACTATCAACTCGCTTTATTGCATTAATTACCATCTCTTTGGATACTTCAAATGGCATACAAGCCATAGCTGTTGCTTTAGAGGAAGCTTCAGCTATAATTTCTAATTCCTCTTTTGATAAACTAGCAATTTGTCTTAAAGTGGTCGGGATTTTGCAGCGATTCGCCAGCTTTATTTCTTCCAGTATTTCTTGATCCGACTTCTCCTCTAGTGCTAAGAGGCATAAGTTCCCATATCCTACAATGAGTCCGTGAGCAACACTATGGGATTTAGGCACTTTAGTGAATCCGTTATAAATCGCATGTGCCGCAGCATTACGCAGTTTTTCTCCGCCATAAATAGATGACATGCCCGCAAATAAAACAATAGCGTCTACTGTTGCATCCAACGCCGTACTATGTCTCTTATTTTCTGCCGATTCCAGTGCATCCTTACCAAAATGTTTTATTATATCGTAACAAATCTGACCATTTGAAACAGCTGCCATTGTTAAACTTGTTGGTTTCATGCGCGATGCTGCAGCACGCAATTCATACATTTTTGCTAGTGTATCGCCGATACCGGCAGCTAACCAAGAAGATGGGGCACCAAGAATGACTGTAGTATCAATAATGGTTGCCACTGGACACTCTGTTAGAAAAAGATTGTCGGCAAATTGACCCTTTTCATCGTACAGTACTGTTAAGGGTGTTATCGCCGCACAAGTGGCAGCAATGGTGGGAACGGTAACTATAGGCAAAAGGCATTTAGCTGCTACAGCCTTTCCTGTATCAAGCGCCTTTCCACCACCAGCAGCTAAAATGAAATCCGCCTTACCTGCCATAGCCCTATCAGCTAAATTCTCAATATTAGCTCGTGAACATTCACCGCCATACCAATCAGTAGCAATTACATCAATGTTGAAGTCCGCCATTTGTTTTTGGATGATTTCCTGCGTTTTGTCCAGTGCTGTCTTCCCACCTAAAATATAAACTCTTTTTCCCAATGTGTTACAATACTCTCCTATACACAGCAAGGCATCTGCACCACGAAACATTTTCCCAGGGAAAGGCAATTGAGTATTCATGTAAATTTCCTCTCCTTCATTTTTAATTAGTACCTATGCTCATAGATAGGTTACTATGCTATACCTACTATTTTGCAAATATTGTACCAATCTTCAAAAACAGAATCCGTCCTCTAGATCGTTAATAAATAAAATATATACTGTTTTTATTTCGTTTAACTCAATACGAACTATCAGGTTACTGGCGCAGGGTTAAATAAGCATAACGCATTCTGCAGCCCCCAGTGCTGAGCCCAAGTTTGTTTACGACCGCTGGCAACTTCGATAATGAGCCGAAAGATTTCCCAGCCAATTTCTTCAATCGTTGCATCGCCAGTTGCAATTTGTCCTGCATTCACATCAATGAGATCATGCCACTCTTCTGCCAACGCGTTCCGGGTCCCGACTTTGATAACTGGCACCATGGCCAATCCATAAGGCGTTCCTCGCCCAGTGGTGAACACTTGCACATGGATCCCAGAAGCCAATTGCAGGGTACCACAGACAAAATCACTTGCTGGCGTTGCTGCATAAATCAGTCCTTTTTCCTTAGCCTTTTCACCAGGAGATAACACTCCTACAATAGCACTGCTACCGGATTTGACAATCGAACCAAGGGCCTTTTCCACAATGTTTGCCAGACCGCCTCTTTTATTGCCCGGCGTTGTGTTCGCACTGCGATCCACTTCGCCAAGATCTAAGTAATGATCATACCATTTCATTTCTTGAATGAGTTTACGACCGACTTCTTCATTCGCGGCACGAGGCGTTAATAAATGAATTCCATCTCTCACCTCTGTGACTTCTGAAAATAATACAGTCGCTCCAGCGCGCACTAACAAATCAGCTGCATATCCCACTGCTGGATTAGCGGTAACACCTGAAAAAGCATCACTCCCGCCACACTGCATGCCAATCACTAAATCCGAAATAGGACAGGTAACCCGTTTTCGAGCATTCAATCTTTTTAACTGTTCTGTAGCCTCTTCCATAATTTTCTCGACCATTTTACTAAACCCACGTTGCTCTTGTAATACAACGATTGCTGCAGCATCACTGTTTTGGCTCATTTTTTCTGGCATCAGCTTTTCACACCCCAAGCCAACAATCATTATTTCTCCACCAAAGTTAGGATGAGTGGCAATATTTTGTAGAGTACGAATGGGAATAATCGCTTCAGGAGCATTGATCGCTACACCACAGCCGTAATTATGATTTAATGCCACTACATCTTCCACATTAGGGTACTCCGGAAGTATTTCTTCTTTGATTCTTTTTACCGCATAATCAAGAACACCGGCAACACATTGAACACTGGTACTAATGCCAAGAATATTTTTTGTTGCCGCACTGCCATCTGCGTTGCGAAATCCTTCAAAGGTGTACCCTTCAAGAGGCGGAAGTTTTGGGGGAACCTTGCTCGCAATGGATAAATCGTCTAAGTTTGGTGAAGTCGGCATACGCATTAATGATTCATCAATCCAACTGCCTTTAGCAATGGGACGAATTGCATATCCAATCACTTCACCATAGCGAACAATCTCCTCTTCTTGTTTTAAATCCATTAAGGCAACTTTATGCCCTTGTGGAACATGCTCTTTGAGCTCAAGACCGCAAGGAAACACTGTACCTTCTGGCAATCCTCCAGCATTGACAACAATCGCAACATTATCTATTGGGTTAATCTTAATGTAAAGAGGCACTTCTTTTTTAATGTCAGTCAAAGTCATTCTCTCCTTTATTTCATCTTACTCTCTGATAATAGACGTAATTAGATTTCCTTCCACATCAAATTCCATGTATTGCGGCTCACTTTCTGCTTCTAACCCTTCATATTTTCCATGATTAACATCCTCATAATATGCTTCTGATAACATAATCTGTCCAATATGAAGACTATTCGGAATACGAATGATTCTTGCCTTTCCTTTGTTTACATTATTTAAAGTTCGTATACATAATTGAATGGCTTCTTTATCGGTTGCTACAACAATCGGAATTCCCGCTGACTTTAGTACGGTACTTGTCAAACAATTAGGATACATCTTTTCAGGATCCAACTTATCAAATAACCGTTTTGTAATTGCACTAGCTAAGCCAGTACCTAATCCATTTCCATGAGAACAATCTGTAATATCCAACATACACGTTCTTTGAACCTGCAAACCACCGGTTGCATAATCGGTAGAAAATGTGCCTGTAATATTAGGGTCTACCCCAGTACCGCTATAGTTTTTGCCAATTTCGTCAACAATGAGAACGTCTCCCTCGCCTACAATTAACTGAGGCATATTAGCAGCCGCCCATTTTAATAATTCCGGTTCTCTAGCCATAATATCATCTTTATGAATGGCTTCTATTTTACAAGTTTCATCATATGCATTTTCCATACAGGGAATCGCTAGTAAAATGGGCGCTTTTTCCAGGATTATTTTTGCATTGGCCGGTAGATTCTCAGCAATCTTCCCCATACCATCGCTATGGACACTCTCTGCACCATGCTGTTTCCCTAGACCAACTACCATCATCTTACAAGGCCCACTCTCATATTCACCGCGGAATGCGTTATGAAGCTTTAGACGACAAGATACAATAATACCATCTGATTCATAAGCTATTTTATCTAAATAAACTGGCTTTCCTAATTCTGAATAACCTAACATTACGGTGTCCATGCAGGATTTTATCGGACATCCCATTTTTTCTTCTGTAATGTTATAGCCTGCTAATATTTCTATCTGTCCTTGTGCTGTTGCTCCGCCATGACTTCCCATTGCTGGAACAATGAACGGCTTGGCATTTTGAGCTTTCACAAAATCTACGATTGCTTTCGTAATAACATCTACGTTTGCAATCCCCCTGCTTCCTGCAGTAATGGCTATATTCATCCCCGGCTTAATTTGATCGGCACATTTTTCTTTGGATAATTCGGCAAAAACAACTCCTGGTATTTCTTTTGGCGTAATAATTGGTCTTGGGAATATTTGCTTTGCATAAAACATTTTAGGGATAGGTACATCCTTTAATAAATCTGATACAACCCCACCTTTTTTAATTTTCACGGTTTACTCCTCACTTTTACACCTTTCTTATATTAATAAAGCTTTTTAGACTCGCACATACTTCAACTATTGCAAATACCATGCCAATTGTCAGAATGTTGTAAATCTTATCTTCATACCTCATTTATCACCATAGCTGTAGGAAAATCTGCAACAATTGTTGCAGATTTTCCTACATATGTTGTTTCATGCCTACCTCTAAGCGTGTATAATAAAAAAGAAGAACAAGTAATTCTTTCCTGTTCTTACATAAAAACTATAGTTACACTTTTTTAACAATATATAATCTAAAGACTTAGTTAAGGGGAGTGATCCGATTTGTCTAAAATAGCCTTTATTGCTCCGGACAAACAATTGTTTTTGCAAGGCAAAGAAATTATCCAGCAACTTGGCTTAGAGCATAAATTTGACCTTTATTTAGCAAGGCTGAATCGCGGAATTCGCCTTGCTAAGAAACTACAAAACGAAGATGTTGATGTGATTGTTTCCAGAGGAGGAACCGCTCAATTAATTATTGAATCAAAAGTTAAAATCCCTGTGGTTGAAATCCCCATCACTGGCCAAGACTTGGCCCAAGTTTTTCATGAATCAAAGAGGCTAACAGGGTTACCTCATCCGAAAGTTGCCATACTAGCCTACCGCAATATGGTAAACGACATTGAAGTACTTTCAAAAATTCTTGCTATTGAGTTAGTCATTTATCCTCTGAAAACCGTCGAGGATATTCCTGCAAAAATAGCGGAAGTAGTAGCAACAAATGCCAATATTGTAGTGGGTGGAATCAAAACAGTACTGTTAGCTGCAGAAAAAGGCCTACAAACTCACCTTATCCGATCTGGAGATTTCTCCATTCGGTCCGCTTTTCTAGAAGCGCAAAAAATAGCCTTAGGCCGAAAATTTGAAAAAGAACGATCCCAAGAATTCAAAGCATTAGTGGACTATTCCTTAGAAGGTATTATTAGCATCAATCAAGAGCGGGTTATTAAAGTTTTTAATAGGGCAGCAGAGCGGTTATTAAATCGTTCTGCCAAAGAAATGCTCGGCAAAAGAATAGACTCCCTGCTTAATTTTATAAACGTTGAAACATGTTTAATAGAAGGACAGCAATCCATAGGCCAAGTTATACAACTTGGTGCTATTTGGATTACCTTTAACATTGCACCTATCATTGTTGACCAATCTATCATTGGAGCAATCATTACTTTCCAGGATGTCACACGTATTCAAGAAATGGAACTTAGAATCCGCAATGAAGTGATCGCTAGGAAATTTGTTGCAAAATATAACTTTAGTGATATCTTAGGAGTCTCCCCTCAGATTATAGAAAGCAAGCGAATTGCCCAAGAAATGTCTTCTATTAATGCCACTGTATTAATCTCTGGCGAATCAGGCACGGGCAAGGAATTATTTGCCCAAAGTATTCACAACGCAAGCCCTAGGAAGAATGGACCTTTTGTTGCCATCAACTGTGCCGCTTTACCACAAAATTTGCTTGAAAGTGAACTCTTCGGTTATGTCGAAGGAGCATTTACGGGTGCAACCAAAAAGGGAAAACCAGGTTTATTTGAAATGGCTCATAGGGGCACCATATTTCTTGATGAAATTTCTGAGATGGACAAATACGGGCAAAGCCGATTACTGCGGGTATTGCAAGAAAAGCAAGTCATGCGTCTAGGAGATGACAAATATATTCCTGTAGACATAAGGATCATTGCCGCTACCAATAAAAACTTGCTGGAACTTATTAAAGAAGGCCATTTCCGGCAAGATCTTTTTTACAGACTTAAAGTGTTAACAATAACGTTACCGTCATTGCGTAATCGCCGCACCGATGTAAAATATCTCGCACAACATTTTTTGCACCACTATCAAAGAAAGTACCTTAAACATCTGGAAATTACGCCTTCAGGATACGACTATCTAGCGAATTACTTTTGGCCAGGAAATGTTAGAGAACTAAAGTTTTTTATTGAAAGGCTCGTCGTAATAGCAAATGAAAAAACGATTACTGAGATTGTTTTACAAAAGTATTGGGACGACAGAGAATCCGCTCCAGAGCTTGCTAATGATACAGTCGAGGTGCCTTTACTATCAGAAGAAGATAGGATTATTTGTGCATTAACACAATATAATTCGAATATAACCCAAACAGCTAGATCCTTAGGTATGGATCGAAGTACACTTTATCGCAAACTAAAAAACTATAGAATCGAAGTCAAGAAAACCTACTAGGGAAAATAGCATTTTCTTTTAGATAGTCAAAAGCCGCTTAAAACGTATCGTTTTAAGCGGCTTTTTAACGAGAGATATTTATACTTTAAATTGGGCTATAATCGATCGAAGTTCTTCAGACATTTTGGCTAAGGCTTCACTGGAAGCGGCGATCTCTTCCATCGAAGCAGACTGTTCCTCAGTTGATGCCGAAACAGTTTGCGTATATCCTGCTGTCGCGCCGCTTATTCTGTCGATTTCCTTAATTGAGGAAACAATTTGCTCACTACCACCTGCTACCTGTTGAATGGCAGCAGAGATATCCCGAATTTGATCAGAAACTTGCTCTATTAAATTCAAGATTTCGCCGAAGGCCTTGCCTGCTGTATGAACTACTTCTGAACCTCGCTTGACTTCTTTTGTTCCTTCAGACATCACATTAACCGCTATTTCTGTATCCCCTTGAATTTCACCAATGAGTACTGCAATATGCTTTGCTGCGTCCTCGGATTGTTCAGCTAGTTTACGAACTTCTTCCGCTACCACAGCAAACCCTCTGCCCTGCTCGCCAGCACGTGCTGCTTCGATAGCGGCATTTAATGCAAGGAGATTTGTTTGACCGGCAATTCCAGCAATCGTATCAACAATTTGGCCGATTTCTTTGGAACGGTCGCCAAGTTTTTCAACAACCTGGGCTGAATTTGTTACTGTTTTTTCGATATTTTCCATCTGTTTGGTAGTATCTTCGATTGCCTTACCACCACTTCGGGCAGCAAGCGCGGTCTTTTCGGCAGTTGCTGCTACATTTTCAGAATGAGCAGCTACCTGCTGTATACTAGCAGACATTTTCTCAACAACATCCGTTGCAGCATCGACTGCTTGCATTTGGGAAGCACTGCCTGAAGCTACTTCCGTTATCGTTTCAGCTACTTGATTGGCAGCTATAGAAGATTGTTCTGCACTTGCCGTAAGTTCCTCGGAAGATGCTGCTACCTGCTCTGCTGAGGTAGCAATTTGTTGAACCAAACTGCGTATTTTTTTCACCATACTATCAAAATAAATCCCCATTGCTTCTAACTCGTCCTTGCCCGCGACACTCTGCGTTGTCGCCCCACCAATAACAGCCACTTGAGAAGTTAAGTCACCTTCTGCCATTTTTTCAATCGCTTGATTCAATCGTATAATCGGTTTCGTTAAACGCCTTGAAATTAGAATACCAAAACCACAAGCAGCAATAAGAATCAAGCCAATTGTAATAAGGGAGGACCTTAGAAACGGTGTTAATTTTACAAAAATCTCTTTTTCTGGGGCATTAATCCCTAAACTCCAGTGAGTTCCGGGAATAGGAGCGTAAGCTACATACTTTGTAATGCCCCCATCTACGTAATTACCAGTTCCAGTTTCCCCATTTACCATTTTATTCATTACCGTTTTAAGCTGATTATTTCCATCAGGATCCTTTAGTATATTGGTCTTCATGACTTGTTCTTTATCAGGATGTATAATGATTAATCCATCACCTTGAATGACATAGGCATAACCACTTTGTGCAACCTTAATTTCATTAACACGTGAAATGAGAGCATCAATAGGGACTGTACCGCCGAGAGCACCTATAATCTGGTTGTTCTTTTTGATCGGAGCAACAACAGATACTACCATTTTGCCATCCGCCTTAGAAATAATAGGATCGGTAGTTACCACTTTGCCAGTTGACATGACCTGTTTAAAATAGTCACGATCAGCGATATTCGTTCTATCACCCGATGTATGAATGGATTGCCCCTTAGCATCTACAAGCCAAAACCGTGAATAAATCGGATTGCGCTTGATCTCTTCTTTTAAGTAAGCAAGTGCGCCCGCCGTATCTCCATTAACAACACTTTGGTTCGTTGCCAATATTGAAACTTCGATTTCTCGAGTGCCTTTCCACGTTCCAATGTCTTCAGCATAGGCATTTGCTCGGTGGACAAGATCCTCCTCAACATCTGAAACTAATATGCTTTTTGCATTATAGAAATTACATACTCCTAGAATACTTAATGTAAGTAATAACCCAATCACTAAAACAGCTGTAACCTTTACCTGAATACTTTTTCCCATCCATTTAAGCAAATTCATAAAAAATTCTCCTCCAACTTCATTTTTCACTACTTGCCCAAATTGCCAGCTAGCCACCCTGAAGGCCTACCTATCTCCCAACAAAAATAGCACCTGCCCAAGGCAAGTGCTAATTAACTTATCATAATTAATATTTATGATTCACTAGCAACCTGGCAATCATAGACAACTTGTCTTTAGACCCATAGCTTTGCGTCCCAATTTTTCAATTGGTTTGCCAAAATTTTCTTTTTAATATTGTTCATTGTACACCCAATAGCCAAATTCGTCAAATAGTGCCAAAATGCAACGTTAAGAGTCATTTTTCAGCCTTGACTTGGAGTGCACATACACTATAAGATTTGAAGTGTCTTAGTATCTAATCAATCTTATTAAATAATTATGGAAGAAGTGATGACTTTGGACACTATAATCGTCTTTATTCTTTTTTTTATTTCTCTGCTTTTTAGCATTTATCATGATATTTCCATTATTTACTCTCTGCTTTTAGGGCTTATCTGCTTCTCTTTACTCTCGTTACGTCGAGGTTATACTGTAACAAATTTACTTCACATGATGATGATCGGCTCAAAAAAGTCCCTTATTGTCATCAAGATTTTTGTCCTGATCGGCGCAATAACAGCTGTTTGGCGAGCCAGTGGAACGATCTCCTTTATAGTGTATTATGCAATTGCCTTTGTCAGTGCAAAGTACTTCATACTATCCGCCTTTTTACTCTGCTGCCTAGTATCCTTTTTACTCGGAACCTCTTTTGGCACCGTGGGAACCATTGGTGTAGTACTTATGGTACTAGCCAAAGGGGGTAATGTTGATATCAATATGACGGCAGGTGCCATCATCGCAGGAGCCTATTTTGGTGATCGCTGCTCCCCTATGTCTTCGAGTGCTAATCTTATAGCGTCTTTGACAGATACCAAGCTGTATATAAATATAAATAATATGATGAAAACTTCGATCCTGCCATTTATCTTTTCAATTATAGGATATACCTACTTATCAAATGCGAATCCTCTGTCCTTTTATAACACGCAAATGACAGACGAGATATTGAAATCTTTTGATATAGGCATAATTACCTTATTTCCCGCTGCCATTATACTCCTGTTAGCAGCCTTTCGGATTGATGTAAAATTATCAATGGGTATCAGCATACTTTCTGGTATCCTGATTGGCGTTTATGTTCAACACATATCCATTTCACAAATGGCAACATACATTATGACAGGCTACACCATGGAACAGGGCGGCTTCTTTGCCAATATCATTCAGGGTGGCGGCCTATATTCTATGCTGAAAGTTGCTCTAATTGTTTTAATTTCCTCTTCCTACTCCGGCATTTTTGAGGGAACTGGTTTATTACAGCCAATTGAACTTTTCTTCGAGCGACTTAGCGAAAAAATCAGTGTCTATCCTACTACAATACTATCCAGCATCGCTACCGCTGCTTTTAGCTGCAACCAAACATTGGCAGTCATGCTCACCCATCAATTTGCCTATAAAATCTATGAGAAAAAACAACGTACCAAGTACCAATTGGCCCTCGACATGGAAAATACGGTCATCGTACTCTCCGCTATCATCCCCTGGAATATTGCAGGAGCTGTTCCTGCCGCTGCACTCGCAACAGATTCAGCCTTTATCCCTTATGCCTTTTATCTTTTCCTTGTACCCCTAGTTAATTTATTTTTTTCATACAAATTGAATCATTCAACCGATTCCAACACTACAAGCGAATAGGGACTCCAAGACTCTGCATCCCCCCTTATTCATCTAATTAAAAGGATGTTCAAATCTTACATACAACCCCTAGTTCAAATTACACTTCGAGTGCTTCCAAACGACAAATGCCCTAAAGTTCATTCGCTCTGAACTTTAGGGCATTTTTTTGTGCAGTTAAGCTAATACACGTTTGATATAAGCGGCAATTTCGTCATTTTTGCAATTTGCGAAGAAATACTCTTGGAATTTCTCTCCACTTACTGCACCTTTTAATAACTCTTGATCAATATTTTTTAATATCGTCAGCATATCTTGATGAGTTACTTTTTTAACTTCATCTAAGATTTTCTTGTTGCGTTGTTCTGGGATTACTCTATCTTTTGGATAACCTTGCCCGCTTTCGCCTAGAAATAATTTTTCAAAAATGTATTCAAGGTTTAATTCAGCACCCCAGCCAAATCCTTTGGCAAAGGGTAACGCAATTGCATTTCCGTCATTGATTTGAGCAAACATATAGGCATCGGATGGATCCACCACATGTCCGCATAACACTCCTGGAAAGGAATTGCACGATAACATAGCACCTTCTCCTGTGCCACATCCTGTTATAACATAATCTACTGCTTTTGAGTTTAACAAGATCGCTGCCAGAATTCCATTCTGTACATAAGTCAATTGCTCTTTATCCTCAGCACCATACATTCCGTAGTTAAATACTTCATGGCCCATAGGTTCTACCACTTTTTTCAAAGCGGAACAAATCATTTCATTTTTAGCCGCTTGGCTATTTTCATTGATTAATGCAATTTTCATATTTTTACGCCTCCTATAATCCAATTCTAAAGTTACGGTTGTTTTCCAATATAAGCTAAGATACCGCCATCTACATAAAGGATATGTCCGTTAACAAAATCAGAAGCATCGGATGCTAAAAATACTGCAGGGCTCTGTAAATCTTCAGGTGTTCCCCAGCGAGCAGCCGGTGTTTTTGCAATAATAAAGCTATTGAATGGATGTCCTTCTTCTCTTAGAGGTGCTGTTTGTGGGGTTGCAATATAACCAGGTCCAAGGCCATTACATTGGATATTATACTGTCCATATTCTGATGCAATATTTCTTGTTAACATCTTCAATCCGCCTTTAGCGGCTGCATACGCAGATACTGTTTCACGTCCAAGTTCACTCATCATCGAACAGATGTTGATAATTTTCCCATGACCTTTTTTAATCATTGAAGGTATTACTGCTTTTGCCACGATAAATGGTCCATTTAAATCGATATCGATTACCTGACGAAATTCTGCTGCTGACATTTCATGCATCGGAATACGTTTAATAATACCAGCGTTGTTTACAAGAATATCAATGATACCAACCTCTTGTTCCACTTTTGCTACCATGGCTTGTACTTCCTCTTCCTTAGTTACGTCAGATACATAGCCAAAAGCATTGATTCCAGCTTCTTTATAAGCTTTGATTCCTTTATCCACCAAATCTTGATTTATATCATTAAAAACAATCTTTGCACCTGCTTGGGCATAAGCACTCCCAATTGCAAAACCTATTCCATACGATCCGCCAGTTACTAATGCAACTTTTCCCTCCAGGGAAAACTTTTTCAAAATATCCATTCTATTTTACCTCCTTTTTATTTAAAACCCCTGTTGCTAGATTCTTGCTTATCTTACCTATGAAAGCAGTATATCATACTAATATTTCATAATCTTGTCATTCTTTCTTATAAATATTGCATATCTTGAACAAGCCCATTATAATTAGCATAGAAAGGATGTGTACTATGGAGAAATTCACATCTTGCAAGTTAGCAATCTTGGAATGCCTGAAAAACAAATATTATGCAATCGCACATTTGCACAAAGAAGAGAAAATCATGGATATGCATATCCATGATTGTTATGAAATCTATTATTCCATTTCAGGCGGGAGACAGTTTCTTATCGATAACCGTTTTTATGATATTAATCCAGGAGATTTATTTATTATCAATCAATTTGAGAGCCATTATCTAACCCAAATCAATAACATGGTTCATGAACGTATTATTATCTCGATCCACCCTGATTTTTTAAAGGAAATTTCGACGACAAAAACAGACCTGAACTATTGTTTTACCGAGCGTAATCAGCTATTTAACCATCGTATTTCATTAAACAAAGAGCAGCAGCATCGCTTTCTTTATTATATTGGCAAAATAACTACATTAAATGAATTTGGCAGTGATATTCTTGAACGGGTAGCTTTTATGGAAATGATGGTTATGATCAATAGTTTATTTATCAACAACCATAGCTCAGAAATAGCGGATTCCAACTTTCAGTACAATCAACAGGTGCAAGAAATCCTGACCTACATCAATCAACATATTACCGAGGTGATTACTGTAGAACAGCTGGCAGAACAGTTCTACATCAGTACCTCTTATATCTGCAGGATTTTCAAGGCAACTACAGGCACCACGATTAACAAGTACATTAATGCCCGGCGTATTACCATCGCAAAATCTTTATTAACTATGGGGCACGGAGTCGGTGAAGTCTGTGAGAAGTGTGGCTTTAATGATTACAGCAACTTCTTAAAAGCGTTTACAAAAGCAGTTGGCATATCGCCGAAAAAATATGGTCAATATAGTGCAAGCTAACGACTGGATACAGGCACTATATGCCCCAAAAAGATCATTATAAAACCTTATAAAACAAAAAATCCTCGACAACACTACATTAGTAGTATTGCCGAGGCTTTTTTGTTGTGGAGACGAGCTGAACCAGTGATTTACTGTGGTTTCTTGCAACACAAAAGCATAGACGAAATGATGGCCGTGAGAGGTATTGCATAAATCAAACCAATACTTCCTATTATCGCCCTAATTAATTCGGTCATAATACTTTGTGTATTGATTATATGGGTAAAAGACACACCATTATAGCTAGCTAGCAATAGTAATGATGGCATAAAACCACCAACATATGCCAAAATTAGAGTATTAACCATAGCACCCATCATGTCTCTGCCAACATTCATACCGCGTTTATACAGATCTCTCCAGTCAATTTTCGGATTTGCAGCCCATATTTCATATTGAGCTGAAGCTATAGAAATTGTTACATCTATAATAGCCCCTAACGCACCAATGATTATACTCGCGAACAATATGCCTTGAAAATCGATTGAAGGTATACCCGCTTTTAGAGTAACAGCCTCTTCTGTATCAATACCCGTCAAATGCATGAGTTGTATTGTCATATAGGATAATAAGCCTGCAATAAAAACACCGCCCCAAGTACCAAGCAAAGCTGCCCATGTTTTTTTTCTAAAACCACCAACTAACATAAGTACAAGTAGGCTTATAAATCCACAATACAATAGAGTCAGCAAATAGATATTTAACTGTGAGTGCATGGTATGCGCTAAAAAACCATGCCAAAGCAAAAACAAAACAAGTCCAATGCCTATTAATGACTTAACACCTGTAATTCGTCCAAAAATAAATAATCCTAATAATAATATACCTAATAATAATATGAAATATGGAATTCGATAAAAATCACCTATATAATAGCCTTCTATTCCATTTTCATTGAGAATTTCGATAACCAAACGATCTCCGGGGTTTACAACTAAATCAAAAATCTGTTGCTTCGCAGCAATAGAATGTCTAATTTCTACGATTTGACCTTTATTTGCCCCAGTCTCTAACCGTACTTTAACCAATTCCTCTTGATAATAATCTGGGTGTTCATCTATAAGCATACTCTTTGATAATACGATTGCATTTTCATAATGAGAAGAACTAGAGTCAACAATGTTTTTTGTTTGTGTATCTAACTCAAAATAAGTAAATAGAAAAGCCATCAAACCTAAGAATATTAAAGAATAACAAATCGTATACCATCTCTGTTTCAACAGATTCCCCCCATTAATGTAAAATAGTAAACTATAACATATACTTCCTAAATGCTAGCTAAGCAAACTCAGTTAGTGTTAACCTTAAGGGAAAACATAAGGAGAAAACAACGCATCGATTTGCTTGACCCATGTAATTTTAATAATAGGAAATTCTTTTCCTTGATACTCATTGGTTTCTATAATTCCTTGAATTTGATACCAATTTCCATCAGTGTAATTCGCTGCATCTTTAATTTCGCACAAGAGACCATAAGGAGAAGCATCTGCCACACAACATCCAATAACATATCTAACTAAAGAGAACCGATTGGGAGATGTTGCTGAACCTTTAAAAATAAATCCCTTCATCTCAATCTCTTTCCCTGCATACTCTTTAGGATAACGATTAATTTCAGACATAACTCCAAGAAAGTTTTGATCCGAAACTTTAATAAAGTTTGTTTGTCGAAGTTCATCTGCCAATGGCCGGTATTCTCTGTTAGAAACTTCATTGGAAATCTGACTATTCAAGCCTTTATTATTAACTAAGCTTGCGTTAAGAGATGAATTCGGTAATATAAAAGCGATTAACAAGGTCAGAACGAACGGGGAATATTTCCAATATGTTCTATGACTATGAGATCCGCATACAGACTGATTCCATGCCTTCTTTAAATTCCAACACTGTCTTAGAAACATCATAAAGAGTATATATCCGGATATTTTGATTAAACTCGTAACTCTGGGATGAACATATAAAGTTAACTGGCTAGTAGTGATTATTGAAAATAACAGTATAATAAATCCCAATAATAGTACAACTCTTACGAAAATATCCCTGTTTAATTGTGGCATTTCTAACGTGACCTCACTTCTATAATATATTAATCAATAGATATGTTTCTAATACGCATAATAACGAAACTATCGCCACCAAGAAAATCACGAACCGTAAACGAAAAGTATGTAAAAGCATTAACGTATTCTTTATATCTATCATTGGACCGAAAACCATAAAAGCAACAAGTGATCCAGTCGTAAAACTAGTGCTAAATGATGAAGCAATAAATGCATCGGCAGAGGAACAGACCGAAATTGCAAATGCAAATAACATCATTACGATGATTGATAGTAGTGGTTCATGACCAATATTCAGAAGAAGTCCTCGAGGTATAAAGGTCTGTACAGCCGCACCTATAAATGATCCAAGTATTAAATACTTTCCCATTTCAAAAAACTCATTACACGCATCATCTAGAACATTCAAGAATTTTTCGCGCAACAGCACTTTATGTTCACTATGCGAATGACATGTACAACCGCAACTATGATTATGGCTATGTTCCATATCTTTTAACTCCGTACCTTTAAACAACTTACTGATTAACCATCCTGTGGTAAAGGCTATTAAAAAAGCAACACTTATCCTAGTTAAGGCCATTTCACTGCTATTAAAAGCATATGTCGTAGCAGTAGCTACTACTGGATTAATAATAGGGGCAGAAAGCATAAATGCCACTGCAGAATATAACGGTACACCCTTCATTACTAACCGTCTAACAATTGGTACCATTCCACAATCACATGCTGGAAAAATCATTCCCAAAAAACACGCTAGCATAATGCTATATGTTTTATTTTTAGGCAACACTCTACGAATCAATTCCTCGGAAACGAAATTATGTAATAATGACGAAACGATTACACTGATTAAAATAAAAGGCAATGCTTCAATAATGATTCCTAAGAATATTGTTTTAAAGTTAAGAATAATTTTCCACGTGATTAAGTCTACATCGTTTTGTATATACTCTAAAACTAAACTGGAAATATCCAAACTAATCCTCCTAGCCTTTATGTTTAAAATCCCACTCATTCATAAGAGTGGGATCTTATTGCTATTAAATAGTCACTGTATAACTATAGAATCTCTTACATAGTTTTTTAAAAAAATATTCATTCATGAATAAGAATGTTCTTATTTACAAATTGTAATCTATTAATCAAAAACTCGCAATCTTTTTAGTATCAAAAATGACAGGCGTCTTAAAAACGAGCTGTGACCTTGCAAATCCACCCATTTTAATTTTGCCTCCATTAAAAACTGGACGGTCAAGATGAGGGACAAGCTTCCTGTCCCTTGTCCCGTATAAAAGCAGTTGGCATATTGCCGAAAAAATATGGTCAATATAGTGCAAGTTAACGACAGGCTACAGGCACTATATGCCTCAAATTCCTTATAAAATTAAAAAGATCCTCGGCAATACTACATTCGTATTGCCGAGGATTTTTTTATGGAGTTGATTCATTCAATTTATTAGTAATCAATTGAATACTACATCCACTCTTTATAGCTATTCCATTCTCCGCTCAACCTAGATTCAGCTTTTGCTTTCCACTTATCTAGTAAGCCGTATTTTAGTGCTTCTTGATAATATGTAGCAGCTTCCTCTTGCTGTTCAGTTAATTCAAGAGCTTGTGCCAAATTAAAAAATGTCATATTAAGTGTAGAACTGGCAATTTTCAATTGTAAAGCTTTGCGATAATCGCCTGCAGCAAGATCATATTGCCCGCTTTTCCCATAGGCTGCTCCCCGTTTTTGATAGCCATTGGCAACAATCGGATATATCTCTATCCCCTTACTATAATCAGCAATTGCTAAGTCATATTGCCTCATCTCTTCATAGAGGTTTCCACGCTCAAAATAAACAACTATATCATGAGGGGCATTCCTCAATGCATGTTTGTAATCTTCAAATGCGTCCTCATATCTCCCCATATTCTTTAACAACTTAGCTCGGGAATATAAAGCAAAAGGTATATTTGATTTTTCAAGTTCCACCGCACGATTTAAATCAGCAAGTGCTACGTCATTCTGTTTATGTGCTGCAAATAATTCTCCCCGCTTAATATATGCATTTACATCATTAGGGTTAATTGCTAACGCCTGATTAAAATCAGCAATTGCCAAATCAATTCGTCCTGTTACTCTATAGCACTCTCCACGGCTAACATAAGCACTCCCATGATTGGGATCATTCTTGAGAATACTGCTGTAATCGGCAATCGCTAAATCATATTTTTTTATTTTTTCATAAAGCCGCCCCCGATATTTATAGGCTTCTATACATTTAGGATCCATTTCAATTGCATGATTATAATCAGCCAGTGCTAAATCATTTTTACTATTTTGTTCGTACGTAAGCCCTCTGGTATAGTATGCCACCGGATCGTTTGCTGCGGGTGTTGACTCGACGAGCTTACTTTTTTCCCATCTTCCTTGCCCAATAATTTTACCAGCACTATCATATAAGGTCCCATCACCTGTAATCTCCCCTTCTACAAAATCACCGATGTAGACCTTACCATTAGGAAAGATAAGTTTTCCTTTTCCGTGCTTATTATTGTTCAAAAACTCCCCTTCGTAAATAGTTCCGTCAGTTGTTTTTAAAATACCCCTTCCATTCATACCATTTCGATTGAAGCCACCTTCATAAGAACCATTGGCAAAATTCATTTTGGCTGAAATGACTTGCCCGTTAGCACATTTAATTTCTATCGTACTATTTTCATCTGGCATTGATATTAGACCAGAACTTATTTTGTTATTCTCCATATTGAATTCCATTTTGATCTTTGCCGATACCAGAGCAAGCTTTCCAGTGAGATTTCCATCAATACAGTTCCACTCAATACTACCCTCATTTGCCCCGAATACTTTACCAATAAAATGCCCTTGCATTTTACCTCGGACAAAGCTTCCCTTATAGAAGCAAGTAACAATACCTTTTTTGTACTCTTTAACAATCCCCTCACCCTGAGCATAACCATTAAGACTTCCTCCCACCCAATCGTAAACAATTCCCTCATCTCCCTCTGGTTTAGAAGTTAAAACCAGTAGTTTTACACCTGAATTTGAATCCATAACCCAGGTTGTGCTGGGAGTAAAGTCTGAAAATAACGGTTTGCCTTCGGCATATGTTGCTCCTGTAAAAACAAGTAGCATAAACAACATCGTGCAGCAGTAACAGGTTATTCTTATAAAAATATTCATTTTCCCTCTCCTAACGATTCAAATATCGAGATACCATCCTGTTTTTTTATTATCTGCCTACAATTGTTATCAATAAACGGCGAATCTTCTTTACCGGTTAATCACTTGCATCTTATCTATAACATCTGAAGTAATATCTATACTATCGGGAGGTAGATTTTCATTATCACTATTTTTATAAATAACAAAATCCAGCTTTTTTTCTTTTACAACTACAATCGCCGCTTGTTTTACACTTTCATCTATCTGCTTTTCTAAATTATCTTTAAGTTCAAGAAACTCCTGGTAAAGTGCATTCTGCCTTTGTTTGAATTGCTCAGCAGTAGATTAGACTCCTCTATTACCAATTGATCAGATAACTCTTTCCCTTTCTGATTAAGCTCATTCTGAAAGGACTTCACTATAGGACTTTCTGACATTATCCTGCTTACGTCCACAAACCCAATAGATTTACTTTGAGAAAGGCTATTTGATGATTTCGTTGGCATTTGTTCTGTTGTCGCTAATGACGTGGCAGCGCTGGAACTGCCAATAAAAACAAATAAAGTCAATATGCAAACTGCTAGCATAATAGCCAAGCACTTTATTTTACTCATATTAGATTAACTCCTTTTTCAATTTTATCGAATGAGAATGATTTCTTTTTCCTTAAAGCGCTCCCGCCACTTTTCGACAGTCTTGGGAATGACTTGCTCACCTTTACTGTTCGTAAAAAATTTGACCTGGTTTCCATCAATGACTGCTGCCCATATTGTACCGTTACCATTAATCATTATAATTGCTTCTTTTATAGTAAATAGTCCCCTTACATTACCTGCAAAAACTTTGGCATTAAATCCATCAAGGTCTTGCTTCGAGGTAATCAGTGCAAAAGACGTTAGAAATTTATCGTAGTCCCTTCCTACTAAAGAAATAAACTCGTTTTCTTCCGCCACGCTTGTAAATATCCCCATAGACTGAAGCGTTTCTCCCTGTTTGACTTCTTCCATTACAAGTTTAGGGGTCACAGAGTCGACTTCGAACTTTTCGTTGTTCTTTGTCACTTGATAACTTTCAGCAGCCCAAGCAGCACTGCCTTGATTTATACCGATAAAAGTCAACCATAGAATTGTCACTATGAGAACTAGCTTTTTCATATGCCATCCCTCCGTAATAAGGAGCGTTACCTTTTGCCTTTTGCTAATGTTGTTAGTCTATCAATCGCTCGCTTGCAAATCCGTCCCGTCATATCGATAGGCTGCTTGCTTTCCGCTTCACGTATGTCTGTCAAATGCCATACCACTTGGGGATTATTATTTGATAACAGCTCAACTTCTACACCCGCATGACCAACTTGAACATCGTGGGCTGGTATTATTTTTATGATAGTAGTCGGATTATCAATTGTTTCCGTAGTCGCATAAGGTAAACCATGTGGCTGTTGATTCCAGCGAGTTACGTAACTGTAATGATGCTCAATTTTTTGTTCCGTACTTTCTGGGATATGCCAAGTAGTATATCCTTGTGAATTGATTTTTAATTTAACTATGGCATCAACGATATTAGGTAAGTTTTTGTCCATAACGTCATTATATTGCCCGTAGTCACTGGCTTTGAGTTCGGTTATGTTTGTTTGAGCCATTTTCCCGATTGTATCCTCCGCTTGCAATAATGGTATGAATCGCAACTTCGATTTTTGATTGCCATTAAAGAATATCTCACTTATTTTATTAATTAGTTTCTGTTTTTCTGATTCATCAAGCTTTACGCTATCACTGAAAGAATATTGAACCAAAATAGTCTTTAACTGCTTAAAATTGTAAGAATGATCAACCCATTCATCCTTTTTCTCTTCAGCGAAAGAGGAATTCGTAAAAGCTAGGCATCCAAGGAAAAAAATCATGAAAAGTAATTTACGCAATTTTTTAGCCTCCCTTTTCATATCACCTAATACCTTTGTATTCCGGACGGATACCAATCGTCTTGCCTTACTCCTCCCCCATATATAATTTCACCATTGCTTACCCCTGAGTAATTTATTCATATGGAACGTGGATTTCGTTATAATTAAAGGGATGGATCTTCTGAATCGCATCTTTCTAATTTTGATTTTTTAATAGTTTTTAGATCACATTCTATAACATCTATCTTTGACGCATTAAACAAAAAGCCTTCCAAATTTATACAATAATTTAAAGGCTTTTTTCGCGGTTATAGTGTACAGTTCCCCCCGATTAATCTTTAATGTTATAAACAAAGAGACTGTTTGCTGATATTGGCAAACAGTCTCTTTATTAGTTACTTATTAACCCCAAATCCGCAACATCTACTACGTATGAACGTTTAGAATTACATTATGTTTCATAATAGGTTGCAATTTGAAATTCCTTATTTTACAGCTCAAAACGCTTTAACTATATACTTCTTGTTGCTCTATTTTGGCATCAGGGGCTGCTAATTTTGCATAAGCGTAGATGTCGGACAAATGACCTAATACTACGTCTTGCGAGATACCTGAAGGGGCATAAACTATAAAAACAACTTTTCGAGTTTCAGTTGTAATTCGCGAACGTGAGTCAGGACCATGTATAACACTTGAGATAATCCCTTCCGTATCTGCAATCATCATATCATCACGTTTCACAATTTGTTCTTTACCATTCATCAGTATATATTTTTCATCCCCCATACCTACATCAAGCTTTAAAGGGAACTTAAGTATCTCATAATCATGCCCCGCAGTTAAAAGGCAATTTTTAAGTTCTGCCATAAACATGGCCTCAACGAGTCCCGTAACATCAGGAATGGACTTGCCTTTAAAGACAATTGATTTCAGCTGCTGCAATACGTGGTACGTCTTAGAGTATCTCTTATAATATGCGTTATAGGCCTTGATTGCCTCATGACCAGATAACTCTTCCTCATTTACAAATTTTTCTCGAAGATTGATTTCTAAATTACGTTTGCACTTCTTAAGCTCTATACACTGCCCGGCAGTAAATACATTGCTGAGAACCATAAATCCCACACAAGCTCCGGGATATGTTTTTCTCCATAATTCCGTTACATACAACTTATAGACATCTCCCTTTTTTAAAGTTTTTTAAAAAACAATAGGAATCCTAACTTTTAATCCATTGCTTTTCTCCATTTTAGACTTTTTTCGGAGAGAATCCTTGTATAAAATTGCTATATTTACTAGGCGTAATCCCGGTAATTTGCTTGAATTGTTTAGAAAAGTGACTTTGATCTACAAATCCTAATTCGTGGGCAACAAAAAGCGGAGAAACGCCCTTAGCTAGAAGCTCCTTGGCTCGCTTAATTTTCACCTGTTTCAGATATAGATGTGGGGGAACTCCAATGCTATCTCCAAAAACACGTATTAAATGAAACGGGCTGAGACCAGAAATAGTAGATAGCTGTTGAATGGAAATATTCTCTTTATAATTATCCTCAATATATTCTCTTGCCCGATTCACTTCTTTTTTCTGTTTACCTACACTTCGCAATAGTAAAGGTTCGTTCGCATGACGTAAAATACACAGAGTAAGCATTGTTAAAAGATATGATTCTTGTTCAATCACGGGCATATCAGACCCTTCCAGCATCAGATGGAAATTTCTTATAAGGGCAGCCAGATAAGCATCTTTTATAATGCCATCACGAAAGAAGGGGATGCCAGTTGCTTTACCAGCGATCTCAAAAGCGGCTTGTTGCAGCAGTTCTGGTTTAAGATAAAACATCCGGTAGGACCAACCTATCTCTGATGCAGCGTGCCCGTCATGAGCTTCTCCAGGAATCACTAAATTGATGTGCCCGGAAGGAGCAATCAGCTTTTCACCTCGATAAAAGAACTCAAGGGCACCACCTTCAATAACGCCAATCCCAAATCCTTCATGGGTGTGTCTTGTAAAAGAGTGGGTAATATATGTGGCACGAAGTAATTCAATGTTATTCAAATGTGGCAGTACCCAAAATTTCACTTCCTCTTGTGGTTTAATCCCACACATTACAATCCTCTCCCAATGAATCTATTTCAATTTATGGCGGATTGATCTACTCTTCATCTATTAGGTTAAGGGATTTCTTCATCATATGAATGAATCCCTTGTAGTAATTTACCTTTTTGAGAAATATATACCACCCTCTTATTTTGTGGAGGTAACTAACTCTTTATTTAAACCCATATAAAACAAAAAAAGCCACGAAATTCATGGCTTCATAAGTAATCGGGACATTCCTGGTAGAGGCAATCCGAACCAGTCCAAATCCACCCATTCTATCTTTATATCTACACGCTTTAGTTCATCGATACCGATTGATAACTAACTCTAATCGCTTTGCTGTACTATTAATCTCCTCAAGAGTAGACATTATTTCCTGGGTAGATGCCGCCTGCTGTTGACTTACTGTCCCAGTTATCTCCGTTGCTTTACCCATTTGCATCACAGCCGTATTCATTTCTTGTAATGTTTTTTGAATTTTTTTCATTGCCTCTTGTGACTGATCAGACAGTTTGCGAACCTCTTCTGCCACTACAGCAAAGCCACGACCATGTTCTCCCGCCCTAGCTGCCTCAATGGCAGCATTTAAACCTAGGAGATTCGTTTGAGCAGCAATGGCTTTTATAAATTCCAATAGTTCGGTAGTCTGACGGGTTTTATCGCTCATTTCCTGAGCCAACTTAATACTATTTTGTCCAGATTCCGCTAGATCAGATGCCCCCTGCGCCACTTGTTCAACATTGTTGGTAGCATAACCAGTGGCCTCTGTCAATTTCTCAACGATATCAATCATATCCATGGTGTTCTGAGCATCTATACCAGAACTTAGCGTACCCACAACCTTACTATTTTGATAGATAGGGACGAAGATTGTTTTAAGTTGACGGCCATAAATCTCTTTCGGTATATCTGCATAATTGGCTTTGCCTGTTTTTATACATTCTTCAATTCGCCCTATGCCCTTAATCGGCTTGCCTACTGGCAAATTAATTTCAAAACCTTTCGCTTGGTGAGATCCTAAATACTCATTTAAATCAGTTAATCCGACTGCCATGTCTTCCCGTGCGATTTGATTCAAATATGGCAATACTAATTTAAATGCCTCTAATATGGGGATTTTTTCATTTTCCTGTTTTTCCATAATAGTAACCATTCCTTTCGTTGTAGTGCACAAAAATGACAAAACGCTGATATTCTAGGAGGGTCTGGTTTACAAATTACGTAGCCCAGACCCTCCTATTGAATATCACTTAAATCTTTGGTAGTTTTAATTAAATTTCAGTCGTTGGTGTAAGATGCACATCAACTTTCTGAGGTAATTTTACTAAAGATACAACTAAAGCGGTGAAGACTAATGCACCACCCATAAAGACGAATGCAGCATTATAACCTGACATGCCAACCAAATATCCAATGATAATCGGAGATAAAATACCACCTATACTACCACCTGCATTCATAACGCCGGTCGCCATACCTACATAACTGCGTTTAACCGATTCCATCGGCATAGCCCATAAGGGACCAAACGCCATACCTACAAGAAAACCTGTGCAAACCAGAAGTCCCATAGCAATATTTTCTGTTGGGGCTGCAACCACACCATAAAGCACTGGCCCAGCTGCTAAATTCACAAGAATTGCCTGGGTTTTGCGGTGGCCGCTAAACACCTTATCGGAAAGCCATCCACCAAATGGTTGGGCAATTCCCAGTGCTAAAAATGGCAATCCCGAGAAGATACCCATTTTCACCAATTCAAAACCACGTGCTTTCACTAAATAACTGGGGAGCCAGGATAATAAACCAAAGAATGCACACATAAATCCGAAATAAGTAAGGGCTAATAAACAGATATTCCGATTTTTCAGTACGCTCATGAGTCCTACACTCGTTTCATCTGACGTTGACTGGGCTATTTCTACTTGTCCATTTTTTATATACTCAAATTCCTCTTTCGAGATAGTAGGATCCTCTTCCGGAGAATTTTTCACCAGAAAATGTAACAAGGGAAGAATTACAAAGCCTAATCCACCAAAAATATAAAAGAGCGCATGCCAGCCCCAGAGACCAATAATAGCCACAGCGATTGACGGTGCAATAGCAGGACCGAAGGAACATGCTGAGGTAAATATTGCATTCGCAGTTGCCCGTTCCTGATTGGGAAACCAATTACTATTTAGCTTGAAGGCGCAAGGAGGCTGAAGACCTTCGCCAATACCAAAGAGAACACGTACGATAAAAAATTGGGAAAATGAACGAGCTACCCCTGTAGCCATTGTCATAATCGACCACCATACTAAGGCGACAAGCAACACTTTTTTTGGCCCGACTTTGTCGCTCAGATAGCCACCTGGTATCTGAAAGATGGTGTATGTAATAAAAAATGCACTAAAAAGATATCCGACTTGTTCTGGGGATAGTGAAAATTCCTTGGAGATGAGGGGCATAGCTACCGACAAATTTACCCGATCGAGAAATGCCACGAAAAATACGATCCATGATACCGCTAAAACTACCCAACGTTTTTTCATATGATCCTTCCTCCTATTAATTGCATTGGTTTAGTTACGTTAAAATTCCAATACCAAAATCCCCTTACATTAAGCACGTATCCCTAGACAAGGTTGACTATTACTCAAATCCATCACTGTTCAAATCCAAAGCAACTACGTCTGACATTGAACTCCCATCTACTTGCATTTTCAATAACATATGTTATATTTATATGCTTTTGGAACACCCTCGTTTTATGATCTGAAAATTACCTTCCAATCATAATATTAAGGATTTCTACATCAGTGGATTTCATGCCATAGCGGCCCATACGGCCGATATTCTGGATTGTATGTTCATAATCTTTTTCCACAAGTCCTTCTCCGAATGGAAAGACCAGATTGCTTTTTGCCATTTCATAGCCCATGATACCCGCATCTACTGCGCTGGAAATTTTTGCTGCGCACGAAGCCTTGGCCCCATCGCACACAATGCCGCCCACATTCCCCAGAGCATTGATGATGGTCTTTCCGATGACATCATAATCCGCACCATTCAGATAAGCAATGCCGCAAGCTGCAGATGCTCCGGCTGATACGGCTCCACAGTAAGCAGACAGGTTTCCAATATAACGTTTCTGATGAAGGGATAAAAGGTTTGTCAGAACAAGAGCCCTATAAAGGGTATCCACATCTGCTCCCATATCTTCAGCATAAACGACAACCGGCATCGTACAGGTGATCCCCTGGTTTCCGCTTCCTGAGTTGATGACTACCGGGAGGGCACAACCATTCATTCTCGCATCAGAGCCTGCCGCCGCTGCCGCTCTTGCCCTGATCCGCACATCATTACCGCCAAGTTTCAGGAAAGTCTGTCCCACCTGGGCCCCCCATTTATTGGTTAAGCCTTCTTCTGATATGGCGGAATTGTACCTAATCTGTCTACCGATGATCTCTCTTACATCATCCAATTTTACTTCATTGGCAAACTGGAGTATGTCCCTAATATTGAGCTTTGACCTATCCCCAGACTTTTGAGTTGCAATATCATTCTGTTCAAATACCAACTGACCATTTTTTTCAATTCTGGCAATGTGATTGTGCTTGCTTCTGACTTCCACAGCTGCCATTTCCTGTCCGGCTGTCAATTCTGCGCGGATGTAAAGATTTTCTTCTCCTTCTTCCAGCTCACAGCTGCAGATTCCCTGGCTGTATAACATTTTGGCCTTATCGATGTCTTCCTGTTTTACCTGGCTGATGACCTGAAGCTCCAGTTCTGTCTTTCCTGCGACAACGCCTAAAATGCCTGCCACTTCGACGCCTTTCTGACCGCCGGAATTAGGTACGACAACGCCCTTAACATTTTTAATTATATTGCCGCTGCAGCGGATAACCATCCGTTCCGGCATCTGTCCAAGGACCTCTCTTGCCTTCGCGGCTGTAAACGCAATGGCAATCGGTTCCGTACAGCCCATAGCTGGAATCAACTCTTCTTTTAATATCCTAACAAAATTATCATATTGAATCTTATCCATGAGCTTTCTCCTATAGCCATTGCTTACTTATTACCCTTTTTAAAAAAAGATACCTGACAAGTCTTGCATCCTTTAGCAATGGTATCTCCCAAGTGGAATCCAAATCCCATGGCCTTAGCAATACGCCTGTCACCATCCATAGCCATGTCGCATAATTTCTCGCAGGTTGCATCATCAAAGCCTAAATCCTGCCATGCTTTCACCAGTGGGCAGTGATGGAATTCCACATCCACTCTTTCCTCAGTTTTTGTCTTGAATTCAAGTTCAAAAGTCTTGACGACATTCGGAGTTAGGAAAGTTTCTGCAAAGCAGGAAACGTTTTCCGGTTCCTGGCATTTGGCTTTGATTTCGGCGCCTTGGACCTTACCAGTTTCAGAAATTGCTTCACGAATGAATTTTTCTGCTTCTTCTGCCTTCCCTGCTTCTCTGGCCTTTGTGTATGTTAAACCGGTCCAGGTTGCACGATGTCCCATTGCACCTCTCTGAATGTCTACTATTGGGTCACCTTTGATACTAATTTTGTTATCAATCATATTCTTTTTCTCCTTTTCTTCTTAATTCTAGCTGTTTAACGAAAATTCAATTAATTTGAATCTAGCTTATTAAAACCCGACATCGCCTCCCTATTTTCACTTTTAATTAAGTATGTTATAATATACAAAAAGTATATTATAACATACAAAAATATGCAATAGCATATTTTTGTATACAATAACGCACAAGAGAGAGGGATCTATTATGTATGATTTGACGCCGATAATCGGAGAAAATCTTGCCAAGCTTCGCCGTAAAAAGAGACTTAGTCTTGATAAACTATCCGAACTTTCGGGAATCAGCAAGGCAATGATTGGACAGATAGAGCGAGGAGAATCAAATCCGACTGTTAATACCCTATGGAAGATTGCTTCCGGGCTTCGCGTATCCTTTGGTAAACTGATTGATACAAATCAACCTGCAACTGAGTTAGTACGGCTAAACGATATTACTCCAATAACAGATACTGACGGAATGACCTTAGTTCCGTTGTTCTCTTTTGATAACGATAAGGGCTTTGAAATATTTTCGATTACCATGGCACCACATTCCGTACATGAAGCCGCCGGTCATGTGGGGGGATCTGAAGAATACGTATTGTCCTTCGAAGGAGATCTCGAGATAACCTTGGAATCGGAGACCTATACGCTGGCTGCAGGTGACGCAATTCGTTTCAAATCTGACCAAACACATACGTATAGAAACCCTTCCGATAAAATCGTGAAGTTTCAAACTATCCTCTATTATTCTTGAGCCATATTGACATAGCTAAATTCATAGTGCAAAGGATAAAAGAAAAAGAGTCTCAGCCCTCGCATTTTGCAAAGGTTGAGGCTCTTTTGCGCCGTTATATGGCTGTTGCATCTTACAAGGGGACGTTGTTTCTGTCTTATCTGTCTAAAGCAGCCGCCTATGCCATCTCACCTTTCAAGGGTGAGATGGCTCTTTTTATTGCATTTATTCAAAAATAAAGGAACCTACCTGTCCCATAGCGCCATAGGACAATACCCCCAAAGCTATCACTATTACCTGCATGTACGAACTTGCAGGGCTATAAGGGCAGGACAGTCAACAAGCACTGCCCTAGGGACACATAAAAAAACAAAGCCTCAACCCCGCATTACGCAAAGGTTGAGGTCATATTACTTAAGCCATCGGGTACACTCTTACCTGAAATCCACAAACCAAAGAGATAGTCCTATCGGCTACAACTGCCATCGCAATAAGGAATATTCGCAGACTTACCACACCCACAAATAGCAACAGTTTTGCCCTTCTCCATTTGAATAATTGCTGGTTCCTTACCAGTTCCTTGGTGGGAGCCGTCGCAGTATGGCGGATTTCCTGTCTTACCGCAGGTGCAAACAGCTTGTGTCTTAGGTTCTTCTGGCAACATATACGGACTCTTCCTATCATACATTCCCATATACAATCACTACTCCTTTCTAGGTTAGTATGTAAATTATAAAAGTTTTCTATGCAAATTAAATTACTTCCGAATGCGTACATGTCAGCGAGACAATTTCGCTAGGCTTTTTTCATTTCGACAATTAGCAAATGGGATGTTTCTAACGCCTTGATAACGAGGGACTCCTCCACGCTCTCTGCAGCATCTTTTGCGTTTAATACCAATCCATTTACGTCAGACGCTCCTTCAATCTGAATCAGATAGACCTGACGATCTACCCCTACATTGAAGTCCATATACAATCCCTTATCCAATTCGAGAGCATAGAGGCTCGCATCGGAGTGAATCTTAACTGAAGCTCCTCCTGCTTTTGGCGACACCATGTGCAATAGACGGTTCTTCCTTAAGTTCCAGTCGAACTTGTAGTCGCCATAATATGGTTCGAGACCTGTTTGATTAGGATTTATCCAAATCTGTAAGAAACGAAGTGGATCGATTCCAAAATTATGTTCGCTATGCACAACGCCTGTTCCCGCACTCATATACTGGATATGTCCGCGCGAAATGTTATTTTTATTACCCATACTATCTTCATGGGTTAGTTCACCATCGATTACGTAAGAAACGATTTCCATATCGCGATGGGGATGCATAGCAAATCCCGTATTTGTCGCGACTAAATCATCATTAACCACCCGTAAAACGCCAAAGTTCATGCGCTCTGGGTTATAGTATTCAGCAAACGAAAAATGAAACAGACTTTTCAACCAACCATGGTTAGCTTTACCATGATTCCCCGATGGATATTTGTTTAACATATATTTCCCTCCCTTATATCTACCTAACAGTTAGATTTCCTCGCATGTTCTACCATTATGCGAAGGCTGTAAAGTTAGTTATTTCTAGAACGGCGTTAAAAGCTATCGTAGGTACAAACTCCCCAATAGGCTTTCTATATCCCCGCATTCTTCGTTTTGATGTGTTCTCTTTCCCCATTGTTATAAGGAGAGCCATTTCCTACTTTTCAGGGATATTAAAAATCCGCCGAACCTCCTCTGGATCAAACCCAATCATGGGACAAGTGTCCCATCCCTCATCTTTTGCGATTAGCATAAACATCATAGCCGAAAGAGAAGCATTTCTTATAGCCTCAGTACGTTGAAACTCTTCACCCCCGCTTTCGTAAAGATTGTTTATGCCTTGAATTGTGCTATCATACTCTAATTTATCCATAATACCTAAACTGAGCATTCCTGAATAAATATTCTCTGCATTTTTGTATGCTAATTTATCGCCTAAGACTAATATAGCAGCAGAAGCACTATGCACCTTGTACTGCTTAAAGGCCGCGTTTTGCAGTTGTTCTTTTTTTCTTCATCCGTAATAACTAAATAAAAAGAATCAACAACCTTCCTTGGGTTGTTGATTCTTTAACTATTTCGAGCACTTTTCGCAGATAGACGTGATACGGTGATGACCTTCCCCCCGATTAATCTTAAACGTTATAATTAAAGAGACTATTTACCGACGTTGGCAAACATTTTAGGATCAATGCACCATTATCTTATAAACGATGAAGATTTCGTGTTGGCAACTGGGTATTAATGAATTGCTACATCAATTGGCGACTGATGTCTTGCAAACAATTAGTACTGTAATAATTTGCTTTCTGACGTAAATAGACTAGAGTCAAAACTTATAAACAGCTCTCTGAATACTAAGTGTCTTTGCATCCTTAGTGCTATGCAATACTATAAATCACCAAGGGATTTCTTTTGCCAGTTCATTATATGCCCGCATAAATTGTTGTTCTGAAATGGTTTTATTCTTAATATAGTCGCTAAAGTGCTTCCAGGAATCCTCTTCATGTAAGACACCGTCTTTGGTCCGAATCTGCGAAAAACTACCGGTTCTGATATGCCTTGATCCGAAGGCACGTAGTGATAAAACCTTTACAAACTTTGGGTTGGGACTCATATTAATTTTAATGGTACGGTAATCATGATTACTATACTGTAATGAAGCCAATGTCTTGGAGGCGATTCGAATCATAAAGTCCAATAACAGCTGATTGGCAATCGGCGTTTCAAAACGACACCACAGGTGATAGCCCCGGCCACTTTTAATACTAACCGTCTCCATGCCGTATTTTCCAAGATGCTGCTGTAAGTAGTCTACGGCAAGCTCTATCTCCGGTATGATCGCATTATTATTGGCTTTAAAGTTATTGTCCAAATTAAAACACAACGTGTTATTTGCCGTATCATCAAAATATAGGCAAACATTATAATCTTGATTTACATGTCCTTGCAGTAATTTCTTTCTGCGGGACTCTGAGACATTGAGCAACCTGTATTTGTGGATAAAATTGCTTTCCATCTGTCCATAATCCAGCGTTACATCATCGGCAATGAGTTCATCGATAAAATCAAAGCCGTACTTCTTATTTTCTATTTTCACTTTATCCTTACGCATGGTTTGATAAAATACGTCTAGCAGCTCTACTCTTGTATCCATTGTTTAATCTCCTCAAATATGGTAAATCCTTTTGCTGCATGGGAAAAAACTGAACTATGCTTGTCCATAATAGGATAATACACCTTAATACCATATTGCTCACCATGAATAATATTTAAAATATCATCATCAATTAAATGGGGTATATCCCATAGTTTACAAAATACAATTTTATTTAGGGCCATAAAAAAATAATCATAGGGAATGTGATTGTCTTGCAGCCACTTTTTCGTACATTCCCCTGTCAAACGCAAATTTCGCTTTGTACAAATAACGACTTTCCAACCATTCTCTTTTAGCCAATGCATAAACTCTACTCCGTCCGGGTTAGCCTGTGCCAAGCCATAACACTGCTCATGTATACGATAACGAAAATCGGAAAACTTACTCGTCAAAAATTTGCTTTCAGGGAAAACATCACGTTTTACCAGATCAAGATATGTATCAAATTCCTCACGAGATAAGCCATAGGAATCATTATATACAAACGTAGCACGCCCTAAGGTATCTGAAAAATTATTCAATACATTGTCAATATCAACAGCTATTACTTTCATACGGTGCACCTCATCTAATAGTACTGGTCATTGTTTTGTTGCCCTATTTATTTAACATTTCTTTATTAATCATCGCAGAAAAACATTAATATAGGATTAATTTTTTATAGGAAATAAATAAATCCGTCTACAGCCTTTTACTTTTGCTAGGCTATAGACGGATTTTATTCTTATATGGCTGTTGCATACATCTTACAAGGGACGTTGGTTGTGTCTTATCATCCAAATTATTGTGGCATAGAAATACATTTCGGCGAGATTTAAGTTTTCGATGATCTTTGTAGTAATCCAGCGTGGATGCTCAACCAATCCCACCTACCAGTCGGACTTTTCTCATTATAAGCACCTCCAGCATATAGAACTGCTAGGGTTATGTCTACTATTTTCGCTTATCCGACAGTCCAAAAATAAAGTATTACTATTCAGCCCTAGTAGATGGAATTAATATTTGCGTTATCTATACGATACTTCCTCGGTATATCCAAAGTGAACAGTATTGTCAGACACAGTGACCTGACTTAGCTCAACCCTAATGACAAGAAAGTCACTTGGATCACTAGGTAAATCTTTTAGATACGGAAATTTTTGCATGATAAGGCCAAAAGCTGTTTGCGCTTCTTCCGGGGTATCCACAATGTATGCTTTGCCAGTGGATCGTATATAAACGAGTTCTTGCATTTCTCCCATCGAGTGACAATCATGGTCAACAACTACAAACACATTGCTATTATGCCGAATTTGCTGTACTTTGCTGGACATTTTATGAGTTACGAAGTAAAGAGCTGACTCATCTTCGCCAATTGCAAAATCAACGGAGCGACACTTGGGGAATCCCTTTTCATCGACTGTGCTAAGGTACATTAAATTGTGACTCGTAAGAACCTTATAAACTTTTTCTTTGATTTGCATACTATACCTCCTGTTTGTGATCTTAACTTCAAGTAGATTGTACCATTTTTTCCCTAGAACTAAAAAGAGATTATTGAATAGGTTATAAATGCCTCCTTTTTTCTTTCAGGAGTCGTTCCTCAAATTCTTCGTTGATTCCGTTTTTAAGAGGACAAGGAGACAATAGGAACCCACTGAAAAAGTGTTTTTTAAAAATGATGTTGCAAAGAAAATATGCCACAGTGTGAGAACAGGTTACTTTACTTTTCATAATATAAAATAGCCAACTAAATAAATTATAGATTGAGGAGTGTACAAAATGGATGGTAATAGTAGTATGCCTACAAGTTTAGACTTAAATTCAGAGGCATCCTGTGATATCGAATCTGTAAGTCCACAAAAGCGCTGTCAAGAAGCATTTCAAAAGCGGCAGGAAGCAGCATGTTTCGAAAAAAACATTCCGCTTCCAGAGCAGCATTGTAACTACGATGAATGCTTATTTCCTGCTAAGATTGCTAACTATTCCAAGGCTTTGCCCCACGATCAACTCGCCCAGGTTGATCTCTGCGCTTACCAAGCTATGACTGATGCATTAACCACTGGTGACCCAGAAAAATTTGAAGTCATACCTTTGGGTGGCATTGTCAAGCTCTCTGATCCCCAGGCCGCTTATGCTTTTGAGATGGCGGGTCCTGATAGCCATCATTTGGGCATGATCGCGCCGCCTGACTTCAGCAGCGCTTGCCTTGCCAGTGAAATGGCGGAGTTATACTGGCAGTCCCTATGCCGGGATGTTCCCTTCAGCGAATATGACACCAATGCGCTAATCCAGGCTGCTGCTACTGATCTCACGTCTTTTTCTTGCTTTCGAGGGCCAAAAATAGACAAAAAGGTCACCCCGAAGACCTTGTTCCGCCTGGACGTCCCAGGAGACCTGAGGGGACCCTATATGTCCCAGTTTCTGTGGAAAGATATTCCCTTTGGGGCAACCACCATTACCCAACGTTACCGTACACCGGTGGCGGGCATCGACTTCATGACCGAATATGCAGAATGGTTGAACATCCAAAACGGATTCGTTCCCACAAATGCACTTCAATATAGTGCTGAGCCACACTATATTTACAACGGACGCGCTTTGGGCGAATATGTTCATAGGGACTTTTCCTTCCAGGCTGTTCTTAATGCCTGTTTGATTCTACTAAGTTTTGGAACGGAAGCTCTGGCCCTAAGCAACCCTTACTTGCACTCAGCCACACAGATTGGTTTTGCGACCTTCGGCTCACCGCACATTTTGGATTTTGTTGTCCGGTCAGCGCGGGTTGCACTGGAGGCAGCCTGGTTCCAAAAATTCTTGGTTCATCGTCGGCTCCGCCCTGAGGAGTTTGGCGGTTGTGTGCAAAATCGCCAGACAGGCGCCGCCGACTATCCGATCAACCCTGAGTTGCTTAATTCCCCGGTGGTTATCGATGTCTTCAACAAATACGGCACCTACCTGTTACCCCAGGCTTACCCGGAAGGATGCCCTACCCATCCTGCCTATCCATCAGGCCACGCGACCATTGCCGGGGCAGGTGTGACGATACTGAAGGCGTTCTTCAAAGAATGCTTTGTGCTCCCCGCTCCAGTTGTTGCCAGTTCTGACGGAGTCACATTACTTCCTTATTCAGGGTCGCCTTTAACGGTAGGTGAGGAATTGAACAAGCTGGCCGTCAATATTGCCATGGGGCGGAATTTTGCCGGTATCCACTGGCGTACTGACAACAGTGCGGGCATGAAGCTTGGTGAGACGGTGGCTATCAGGATCCTGCAGGATTACAGGAACACCTACAATGAAGATTTTAGTGGCTTTGCCATTACCAAGTTTGACGGAACAACCGTTATCATTTGACCTGGGACTGAAATGCATTATTATATAAATTGGAAAATTATTGATTTTATTTGATCAAATATTTCCAATTATATGGTATAATAGTACTATCATTGGGGGCGTAGCTCAGTTGGGAGAGCGCTTGGTTCGCATTCAAGAGGTCATGGGTTCGAATCCCACCGTCTCCACCATAAGAAATGAAAGGCTTCGCAGTATACCTGCGAAGCCTTTTCTAATGACAACCAAACTGATTGACGATCGTAACTAATGATGCCAGTTTTTCTGCGTTGATTTCCCCAAAAGAAGAAGTATTCTCACGGATGGCTGTGCCAAAATGATACTCTGGAGCCCTAGTTTCGGTAATAATTTGTTCAATATTTCTTAAATTCAACCCGCCGCCTACCAAAACTCGGAGCGATCCCCCATTGGCAATCATTTGTTTGATTCTGGGCAGATTATCCAAGATATCTCCTTTACCGCCTGAAGTAAGAACCCTTTTTATCTGTGAATACTTAGCCAACACGATAACACCCTTTTCAGGGTCAGCCAGTTCATCAATGGCTCTATGAAAAGTAACTTCCATATCCCCGCTTACTTCTAGCAGTTTAGCTAGAGAGCTCTCACAGATTCTATTATTTTTATCCAATGTACCTAGAACTACTCCATTTGCCTTTAAGTCCTTGGCGATCAAGATATCTTCTTTCATTACATTCAATTCATCATTTGTATATACGAATGATTTCGCGTGGGGTCGAATCATTACATTAACGGGTATCCTTACACTTTCTATCACTTTTTTTATCAGCCCATAACTCGGTGTAAGACCACCTTCCGTTAGCGCACTGACCAACTCGATTCGGTCTGCACCAGAAGCTTCTATTCTTTTTGCATCTTCTACAGTGGTTGCGATGATCTCAATCATTTCTTCCTCCCTTAATGCAGCAGCATTGTTAATAGCAATTTTCACACTCATGCTACTCCCGGTACACATGATTGGCTATTTGCGTGATCTGATCCCATGTTCTTCTATAAGAGCTGGACTCACTCGTAAGTGTGAGCTCTTTTTCGGCACGAGTGACTGCGGTGTAAAGCCATCTAGGATTACTGCGAAAAGCGTCTTGATGGACGAAGACTTTTTCCCATTGACTGCCTTGGCTTTTATGAGCGGTAATCACATAGCCATAGGTGGCGATAGATACTTCTTTTGAAAGTTCATTTTTTCGGCTAATGGCGTTTTTATCATACCAGCCAACAGGAAAGTGTTCCTTCACATCGATGAACTGGGCATGATAGACGGAAGACTTCTCGATGGCGGGGAGGAGAAGGATTTTGTGATTATTGTTTGTAATCAGATACGCCCGAACTGTGCTAGGAGACTCCTCAGCGTTTCCTCGAATCGGCAAAATCTTGGCGGTGATGATGGTGACTTCATCCAGTATCAATCGATCGCCATTGATAAAACGTGTACCATTGCCAATAAAGAGGATTCGATCACCATTTTGGGGTTCATCCGTGCTATTTTCGCCAAATTTGACTTGACGAGCTTTTTGATTGAGGATAAGTCTTGCTTTGTTCGTGCCAATGATGAAGATACTATCTTCGTTTTGAACGACTGACTGGAGAAAGGCTCTGGCCGTGGCTTGCTTACCCAGTATTCGCACTGCTCCCCGGGACTCGTTCGGAACAATGATCTGTTTAAGATTTCTAAGGCAGGTTGCATACAGAAGAATCTCACTGCTGGCACCTTGACGTTTTACCTCGGTGAGTTCAAAATTTTTGTTATGGAGGATTTCTGGATCATCACCAACGGGTTCTAATTGAAAACTGTCGCCAAAGAAAATGACTTTTGCCTTCGCGGATCGAATTTCGTTGATAAGATCACTATAAACACTTCTGCTAATCATGGAGGCCTCGTCTACGAGAATGAGATGATAAGACTTAAAGGTAACACTCGGCACCCAATCGCCAGTATCAGGATCCGGAGAACCATAGAGGATGGAGTGAAGAGTCTTAAAAACGACTTTGATATCACCGAATTTTTCCTTCAAGACCTTAACCGCTTGGTTCGTAGGAGCTGTGATGATACATTCGTATTTAAGGGATAGCCCATATTTGACGATGTTCTCAGCTATCGTTGTTTTGCCTGTGCCAGCATAACCAGAAAGAATATAGCTGGATTCTTTTTGACTGCATAAGAAGGCGTCGATTTCCTTTAGAGCGATTTCTTGCTGTGCGGTATAGGTTATGGGATTGCTACGAAGGGTGAGAATGTCTTCATTCGATACGATATCGGGAGCAAACTCTTCTTCTGCTTCTTTTTTCGTTTCTTTGATTGGTTTCATTCGAGTCTTTCGAGGTTTCGACTCGCGGTCCAAGGGTAGTGAAATGAGTGCAAGCTGCTCTATATCAGACTCTTTTCCACCAATTATTTTAGTACGGCTCATATTTCCACCTCTTGCCTTCACCTTTTAATGAGTCAGAGTACTATCACTCAACTCATTATCCTATATTGTTCTGAATATAGGCAGTTTTTCTTTAGATCTCGTTACTAAAAAATACGTTATAACAAGAGTTACGGCCTCTTCTTATCAAACGTTTATATTCATTATAGCAAATATAAACGTACTCTAGATTTTGTATAATCCAATTGTATCATTATGCTAATTGCTTTACAAAGTAATGACGTTTTCCTGTGATCGGATATTTCTCCAAGGTAAATACTTCGTCGTAACCTAGTTTTATATAAAAATCTTTAGCTTGAAAACTAAATGTATTTAGAAATACATAGGTACAGCCTCTTTTTTGGGCTTCGGTTTCAACATCCCGGACCAATTTTGAGCCCACCCTTGCTCCTCTTGCTTTCTCATCCACCCATAAATAATCGATTTCCAGCCAATTACCATGTGTTTCGCCGGTAATTCCCCCGATTTTACTACCATTTTCATCAGTAACAAAGATTGCGATGGGCTTGACGAATTTGCATTCAAGGCGACTGAGATTGTATTCACGAAGATGATTCAATATTTCTTGAATATCCTGTTCCTTTGGGTTATCCGTCATTGTAAATTTCATATGCTCCTCCTAAAAATTGTCATTACAATAATAATACAGCATTTTAAATTGAAAAGAAACAAAAGGGGCAAAACCTAACTATGCATAAAAATACCCTATAGAGTAGACTTTTTTAAGAGTCTACTCTATAGGGTACATTTAATTTACTGTGATCCATTCATTACGAGATAAAGGCATTAATCAAGAGTACGCCAGCCAAGCCCATGAAGGAAATGGCGGTTTCCATTACGCACCAGGATCGTACCGTCTCCCGCACGGAAAGATTGAAGAATTCTTTGAACATCCAAAATCCTGGGTCATTTGGTGGCCCCGCCATGACACTGCCCGCCCCAGTAGCCAGAACCATGAGTTCTGGACTGACTCCCGTTGCCGCGATGAGAGGCAGTACCATTCCCCCTGTGGTCAAGGCAGCCACCGTTGCGGAACCTACTGCAAGGCGAAGAACAGCGGCATCGATATCTTTCGTGGCTGAAAAGTTAAACTTTTTCATACTAATAACCTCCTATGATTCTTTGATTTTCAATTCGCTACTTTCACCGTTTCCTTTATAGCACCGCTACCACTTTCACAAACTTGTCGGGAAAGCCAGCCATATTCATGACGGCATCGGGAATTTCGTCGAAGGTCACTACGCGGCTGATGATCTCATGCACCTTGACCCGCTTTTTTTGCAGTAAGGCAATGGCCTCGGGGAATTCATTGACACTGGTGAGGGAGCCTACGATATCCAGTTCCTTCTTGGTAATCACAGCCGTAGGCAAGGGAGTTTCCCCATTGGGCCAGCCCACCAAGGCAATTCTTCCTGCGGCAGATACATAGTCAAACATGCCAAAGATAGCCCCTTTGGCTCCTGAAACTTCAATCACAACTTCTGCCATACGCCCCTTCGTAATGATGCTGAGTTGCTGGATCACATTCCCCTGGGCTGGATGCAGGGTATGGGGTATGCCAATCTCTTTAGCCAGTGTTAAACGTTTTTCTTCCACATCCAACACTATGGGAACCGCTCCATAGACCATGGCTACCTGGGCCGCTAACAAACCAATGGCTCCCGCCCCGATGATGAGAACATGTTCCCCTTCCTTCACTCTCGCCCGATGATTGGCATGGAGAGCGATGGTCAAGGGCTCAATCATGGCAACCTCTTGCCATTCCATTTCGGCAGGTACTACATGCACCAGATTTAAGGGGTGGGACACATACTCCGCCATACCTCCATCCGTCTGCACTCCTAATACTTTTAACTGTTCGCAGCAATTGGTTCTGCCAATACTGCAAGGATAGCACTGATAGCAAGGCAAATAGGGTTCTAATACCACTCTGTCCCCTACTACAATCCCCTTACTGTTCTCCCCAATCTCCACGACTTCCCCGCCGATCTCATGACCGATAATCCGGGGATAGCTCACTGTGGGATTAACACCCCGATAGGCACCAATGTCTGATCCGCAAATTCCTAAGGCACGGACTTTGATGAGAACTTCATTGTCATTCTTGCGTTCTGGCATAGGGATGTTTTTTTTGATACCAATTTTTAGCGGTGATTCCAGGGTTATGACTTTCATGGTTTGTCGTCTCCTTTTTGATGTAAGATCTAGATGATATGTACCGTGGCTAAAATGCGAGCCTCCTTTCCGAGAATTAAATGCAGAATTTTACAAATATTACTGGTATAATCTAGGTAACGAGATTTGATGAAGTTATCTCTTTTCGATTTCAACTGGAAGGACTTCTAATTGTTGCTTTTCTTTCTTGGCATGATTGAGCGTTAGAGAACAATTCTTCACCTCCCTAATTGACTTTGATTTTAATAATTCATAATCAATTTGTTTCATTTTGAAATCATCAATGTCAAAAAAAAGTTCTTCTACTTCATGATCAAATATTATTGCTAATTGCTTTGCTATTCGATAAGTAGGACACCGGAAACCTGATTCTATTAATGCATAAAAACTCCGAGAAATACCAATAGATTCAGCAACTTCCGCTTGAGTAATGCCTTTACTTTTTCTTAGCATAACTAATGATTTGCGCATATGCACGCCCCCCAATTATTTCACTTTGAAACATTTGCAACTCCATTATAAAGTTTCATTTTGAAACTGTCAATAATAATTATTACTTTCTGAAACAAATATACAATTGTTTCTTCTTGTAACATATAATATTTCTTAGAGAGGTGATTTATTTGTCACTAGGAGAGCGCTTATCACAACTGAGAAATGCAAAAGATTTAACACAAGAAGAAGCGGCAAAATTACTAAATATTTCTCGTTCACGAATTGCTCTATATGAAACAAACAGACGTGATATAGATACTGATACACTTCGGCGTCTTGCAGATTTTTATAATACAACTACTGATTATTTAATAGGCCGTGATAACATTACGCTTCTTTCTTCAACTAACGAAACGACGACACATAAGGACTTAATTAAATTTCTTGACCAGCCAGAAGTCTCACTAGACGGTATGTTGCTGACCAAAGAAGATAAAGCCAAAATTAAAGCATCGCTTGACATTATCTTTTGGGATATAAAACAAAAAAAGAAGCAGGAAGAATCGTGAATCGATTTTCCTGCTTCTTTTATAATTCGAAAATTTTTCTGTAAATAGGAAAGAGGGTATCAATGGTTAGGTAAAGATTATGTACATTAAAAGACTAGCTTAATGCATCATTTTGTTGGGTTTTGCTTCCAATGGATAGAACAAATTCAGCCATTGTCATTGCCGAGTTTACAAGAAGTCTTGCATGATGCTCGGCAATGTTTATTCTTCGATTTCCTACACCATGGGCATCACTGTTTGAATTACGCATTTCCGCAATAGATAAAACAATTTTTTCCAAACCAGAGAGCAGGGAATTAATTCTTCTATCAATATCTTTATCTGTATGCATATTGTATAAATCCTTAACTTGTTTATACAATTTTCCAATATCTCCAGAGCCTGATGGTGTTTCATTTTTCTTTTCAATGACATAGCAAAATACTTCTTCCAACAATGTTCTGGATTTTGTAATTGCACTATCATAATTTTTACTTACGACATCTTGCATGGCTCTATCAGATATGTCTTTTATATAATCTCGGTCGATGTTTTTTACTGCAGGCGCTGTAATCTCTACGGTACCATTTATAGGTACAATGAAAAACTTTTTATTGCTGATGACAAGCTTATTACCACCAAAATAAAGGGCACCATTAATCTGCTCTATTATAGTGTTAGTAATATGGTTGTAAATATCATCTATCTGCTCAGGGGATTTCCCTCTTAGCTTTTCTTCAAATTGTTGTTTGAAAAACAGATATGACAATAGGTCACCACCCCTATTGTTAGCAATACAATGAACAATAAGGTCATCCAAGTAAGCCCATCTGCTTTGTGCTCCACCACTCCATCCATATGTAGCTGATAACCCAAACTGTTGTGAAATATCTACAATTATAGGCCCACTCAAATATGGCATTGATATTTTTACATCGTCGATCTCGCCGAATTGTGTGTCTCCATCAAGAATTGAAAGAATTGCTTTACTTCTTAATAACTCGTAGGGAGATTTTGTTTTTTTATCCGGCATATTTTGTCCTCCTAAAACTTATTCCACCCTGACTATAAGACGCGGGGACGTTAGATGCGTCTTATTGGTGTCAAGGGCACGGGGTGATTGACACCTTAATTTGTATCGACGGTCTGTCAATAAAATTTATTTCGTCATATAAAAGCAATGCTTTTTAAAAAGTAATTATATTTGGCTCTTGAACGCACAAATAAAGAACGCTGAATTTATTATCTCCCATAAACACACCATCCTTTATTAACTCGCATCTTATTGTAGGATTTATCAGATTTTTAAGCCGTTATATGCAGTAATAACACCAAACAAGAAAAGTACATATCCTAAAACTGCCGCGCCTATAGCCGCATTACGCCACCAATTTCCGTTCTTTTCATCGGAACCACTATCAAAATCTGATGTAGCTTTACCATCATTCTTTCCTGTATTTATAATGTCAACCAACTTATTTTTTTGCTTTTCATACGAACAAGAATAGTAGCATTGACTAAAATATCCTGCACCACTAGAAACGGCAGCAGCCAATACGCCTACCGCAAAGGATGTAAGGCTCCAGATTAAAAAGCAATTAATTGCAGAGCCTTTTGATAAAATATTTCCTGCAAAAGCAAGCATCGCAACACCTGCGCCACCATTAATGAGCATTACATACTTTAATGCGTTCTGACCTATCTCAATTGCCGATTTAAGCATAAGCCTTTGGCATTCTTCCAAGCGATCCACATTAGCGATCCTGACTTGATTATCTACTTTGCAAAGTTCTATTTTTCTTTCGTGTGCTAGTTGTGTTAAAAAACGTTGTGTTTCTTTATCTTGAACATTATGTGATATATCTTTTTCAAGTACGTCAAGATAGGTAAGAACCGAATCCACTGAAACACTCATATTTCCGCTTGCTTTAAAATTTGCAAATTCATTTTTAATTCGTTCAATAATTTCCTGATTCCCCATAAAAACGCCCCCTGTCAAGAAATAACTTTCGGAGGACAAAAGGGTCGTTCTTTTTCGTAACCCTTTTGCTATTAAACATCGCGATATTCCTGTTGCTCGCTCAATTTGATGTATCGATAGCCAGTCTTCTTTCGTCACAAGACGCGGGGACGGAGGTTTTGTCTTGCAACTTCTTTCAACAACTCCCTTATTGCCTGACACCACCTCCATCCCCATTATTATTTCGTATAGATATTTAATCCAATCTTTATATCATCATTACTAGGTATAGATTGATTCCCCTCTGTGCTGGCAATAATAATTGATTTGCCACTACTTGACTTGCCAAAACGCTGTGATAAATCTACCTTTATTGTTAAAATATCTCCCTCAACGACCATATCAATATTTTTCATGCTTATACCTCCATTTCCCCTTGTGACTTGTGCCTTTAAAAGAGACAGGTTATATTTCACCACTATTGCAAATCTAAGAGAAGCTACCATGAATCTACTAACAAGGTAGATTCATGGTAGCTTCTCTTTCACAAATACTAAATCCTGCTATATTTTTACATTATATGCATTATTTTACCAGAGCAATGTTCTGTTTCAGGTTTCTTATCAATGGGTGACAACAGGGACGTTCCTATTTGTCACACTTTTGCTATTACACCTCGCAATATTCCTGTTGCTCGCTCAATTTCACGTATCGATCAGAAGCAAGGGGGCGGTTCTCTTACTTCCCGAAATTAGTTTACGCCTTAAAATATAGGCTCTGTTAAAATTTAATGTTGATAATTTTATAATATTAAGGGGAACCCATTATAGCCGAAGACATGGGGACGGTGGTTCCGTCTTGCAACTTCTTTCATCTTTCAGCTCATGCAAAGTAAAACTGCACAGCTTTGTGTACTTTTATAAACAATTTAACTTAATAACAATATTAGAGTTTGAGGTAAGATAATAAAAAACGACTAAAATTTAATTTCTAGTCGTTTTTTTATTAAAAGTTTAAAATAGTTGACCCATCTGCGTTCTGTTTTATATCTTTAAGATTATCAATTTTATTAGCGATAGCATTAATTATTGGAGCTGATGCCTTTAGAGTAAGATCAACACAAGCAACGACACCAACGACAGCACATAGTTTTACAATGTTTTCAGAAGTTACAGTTTCAAGGCCTTTTTCAATAATTTTTTCGTACATTTAAGAATCCCCCTTATTATTTCTTTTTATTTTGCATTAAAACTTTAGCTAGAGACATCATTGAACCCGCAACAATACCAGCACCAATGCTTAACATACCTGTTGATTTCAGACTTTCTCTTACTACATGAAATCCTACTCCAGCAGACTTTGCTAGTTTTGCAATTTCAATCAAATCTTTAAACCTAGTTGTTCCTGTATAATCTCTAAGAATATCTGGCCACACTTTTTGCATAACTACTAAATCTTTTTCATTTGTAACTTCCGCACTATTTTCAGCTATAAATGCTATCTTTTCTTCTTCCTTAAGCTTTAAAAAATGTATTATGCCAGCTTCAACAATTTGTGATGTTGGGAGATCCTGCTCACTTAATATATCTGTTATCGATTCATTTACCCTTGCACTAATTGTTTTTTTAGTATCCTGTTTCATGCCTACCTCCTGGAAAACATTTCTTATATTTTGAGTATAACAGAATAATATAAAAAAGCAATAATATTTATATAAAAAATATTATTTTTTATATAAATATTGCAATTGTTTTATGAAAACATCTTCCCAATATCTCAATTTTTTAGGCATAAAATTCAAAAAACCTCAGCTTTTACGCCAAGGATTCTTTTTACAGTTACTTTATCTTTATGATTATATACCCAATGCCACGGGGACGGGGTTGTTGACACTAACCTTCAACCGATTGCATTGTCGACAACCCCGTCCCTGTGACATACTCCCTGTTACCTTTAGTTGCAACTCTAAATGACTGCTCGATCTTATTGGGGGACATAAAAAAATACTCCTCTCGACGTGTTTAGTCAACCGTGTTTTATGCAAGTAAAAGCACTTTAGGGAGCTTACCCAAAGCAAAAGGAGTGAAGATTTCTCTTCACTCCCATTTCCTCTTAATTACTTAATTGAGTTAAAGTAAATCGAGGTTGACCACCACCATCGGCGTGTGCTTGATCTATACCACCATGAGGAGCTGATAAAACAGCAAGCGCCCCACCTGATGATTGATACACGTAAATTTGCAGTACATCACCTTTTTTTAGTCTACCTACATATTGTACGGGAAGGTAACTATAATATAGCTGAGGTGCCGCTAGTAGATCTTGGTTTGCTATAAAAGAACCATTTTTAGTAATTCCAATATATCTTACACCTGTTGCATTTATTTCAAAACAAACAGATGCCTCGATTAAATACAGTCCATCTGCGTCTACTGTAAAGCCTTTTTGATCACTATTACAAATTTGCGCTGAATCATATTCCTTTTTCCCCCATGTAACATTTGTCCAAGCATCATTAGGTATCGATAAATCAGCAGACATATTCACTCCACATTGAGATATGCTTACACTTTGCATTGGAATAACACTCGGATCAAACTTACCGTCATTGCCTAAAAATGCAAGCTTACCAATATCCTTTTTACCTTCTGATACTACAATGATTTCTTCTGTGATATTTACTGTTCTAGACATTTAAACATCTCCTCTAATTATTGTAAATCCAATATAACTAAAGAACTCTTATTATTAATTGTGTGTTTCCTGTATATCGGATTTCACTGATATACATTCTTGTGATAATGATATTTAAACTGGGAAGATATAATTATTTTAGGAATAAGAAAAAGCACCCCGAAGGATGCCTCTTTTCAATCTTTTTTAACTTATTATCATTTTACCACAACTAAAGTCAAAAAACTGTCGCCAAATTGTCATCTACTACGTTCCATTTTGACGACTATGTAATCATGAATCTGATCTTAATTTCTTCAAATCTGGCATGAGACATGGGGACGGTGGTTCTGTCTTGCCTATAATATCATTAGTAATATGTTTTAATATAATGTTGAAATATAACCTTAAGAATTACAGGTAGGATTTTCCATCTGTAATGTTAATATTAGAAAGCTACCCAACTACTATTAAAAGCAAATTTATTTCTATTTCCTATAGATTTAGAAATTTTTCATATCTAATTTGGTCTCTATTATCAATAAAGACCCTGTCTACCATTTTAAAACCATTGCTTTCGTAAAAGTTTCGCAGTCTGTTTCTAAATGTACCGCAATTTAACCTCAACCATTTTATGTTACGCTCTTTGCATATTAATTCAGCAGATTCTATTAGTTTGCTTCCATAACCCTTCTTTGCACTTTCTCTACAAACAGCTAACTTGTGTAGTATACCAGATTCATTCTCCTGTAAGCTCGCCCAAAATAGAGGGTCATACCATTGCAAAATATATACTCCAATTAAATTGCCTTTCTCATAGCATAATTTCATATCCTCGACACGATATTTCTTTAGTAATTCTTCACTTGTTATATCTTCATACTTCCACATTGGTTGATTTATAGAATTAAGCCATACGGAAGAGTCATTTAAAACCTTTGAAAAAATATCTATACTTTCATGAGTTACATTTACTACTTCCAAATTTATCCCCCTTTTCTAAATGACAGTATGGGATAGAGGACGGGGTTATTGACACTACCTTCAACCGATTCCATTGTCAACAACCCCGTCCCTGTGACATCTCCGGTCGATGTTATCGATTGAGATAATTAAAGAACAGTTCCGTGTTTTATCAAAAGCATATTCTATTACTCCATCCGCTTTTGAACGAGTACAGGGGATGCGACAGAAGGTTTATGACAGCCATGATTATGAAGAAGCGATTACTGCATTTTTAGAAAAACGTCCGGCACATTTTAAAGGCGAGTAAGCGTTCCTCGATACTTCTCTCATAAGAACAGGAAAACCCGCCGCAAGGGCAGGTTTCTTCCAGACAAGGCAGACGTTACTTTTTGGTTCTAAAGGGCCTGTAGAATGCACGAATGTCATCAGCGAGAGGTTCCGGTTCCTCCATAGCCGTAAAATGTCCACCGCGAGGCATTAACGTCCAGCGAGTTATATTTAGATTTCGCTCAGCCCATTCTTTAGGTGGTAACAGTATATCAGCCGGAAAGAGTGCAATGCCTGTCGGGACTTCTATAGGCCCCATAGATGGCAAAGAATGCATGTTTTCATAATACATATGTGCTGACGACCCTATAGTATTTGTTACCCAATAAATCATTATATTAGTAAGCAGTTCATCCTCGCTAAATATCTGCCGAAGATCACCATTACAATCACTCCATGCACGGAATTTTTCAACAATCCAACCAGCCAAACCCACTGGTGAATCGGAAAGTCCGTACGCAAGAGTCTGGGGTTTCGTCGATTGGATTGACATATAGGCTCCCTCTTGAGAAACCCATTTCTGAGCACTTATCTTGTAATTTAATTCTTCTTTTGATAGACCTGCCTGATCGTTAGAAGTCATGAGATCTCTAATGATACCGATGTCAGTGAGGTGGATTCCCACTAGAAGTTCTGGATGGTTTAATGCCAGATATCTAGTGACACCAGAGCCCATATCTCCACCTGCAGCAGCAAATCTTCCATAGCCGAGTTCTTCTGTCATTAGTTTTGCCCAGAGCTCGGAAACACGAGAATTGTTGATGCCGCTATGGTCAGGGCGACTCGAGAAACCAAATCCAGGGATCGAAGGAACAATCACATCGAAAGAGTCCTCTGGGTCACCGCCATAACGTGCTGGATCCGTCAGAAGAGAGATGATTTTCTTGTATCGTATAAAACTGTCCGGCCATCCGTGGGTAAGTATAATGGGCAAAGGATTTGAACCTTTACCACGTTCGTGCACGAAGTGCACATCGATCCCATCGACATTACAGTGAAACTGAGAATAGCGGTTCAATTCCTGCTCTTGTGCGCGCCAATCGAAATGATCCCGCCAATACGACACGAGGGATTGCAAATAACCTATTTCAGTACCTCGTTCCCAACCTGAGTCTTTTAATTGATCTGGCCAGCGGACATGATCGAGTCTATATGTGAGATCGTCAAGTACTTCCTTCGCAATTTGGATACGAAAACGTTCAACAGCCATAATGATCCTCCTTCAGTTAAATTGTACACATTCAGGGACGTCATCCAACGATCTAGAAAACTTTATTATAGCCAATATGTTTAGTACATATTTTGTAAGTGTCACGGGGACGGGGTTGTTGACACTAACCTTCAACGATTGCATTGTCGACAACTCCGTCCCAATGACATCCTTTTACTTCTTATAATTTCTTTTACTATTCGCTTTACCCCTTCTTCAATTTTTCGGGAGACAACGGGGACGTCAGGCTGTGCGAAAACGATAGAGTGACTATCGTTTTCGCACAGCCTGACGTCCCTTTTGTCTAATTGTCTTTTGAATCTAATTTATTCCCACCAGGATGTACAAGGATATCGCTCAGCACCAACGGTGACAATTTCACCGATTCTCGGTGTAGCTACTTTTACCGCTCGCCTTTCGGCCTCTATTAGCAGTCGCTCTATCTGACGTGTCCATTCAATATTCGATTGGCTGAACATTCCCCAATGAATCGGCAGCATGAGCTGACCCTGTAAATCAAGTTGTGCCTGCACTGCTTTTTCAGGAGTCATATGAATCGCCCCGAAGCTTTCAATAGCTTGGCCACATTCCATAAGAGTCAAGTCAAATGAACCATATTTGTCACCAATTTCCTTAAAATGCGGACCATAGGCACCATCACCACTAAAAAAAATCTTTTCCTTCTTACTGGTAATCACCCAGGAACACCATAAGGTCTTATTGCGGTCAAACAAGCCTCTTCCTGAAAAATGCTGATTTGGCGTACAGGTAAATATCAGCTCGTCAAAGCACGAGGTTTCTCCATATGACAATTCTGCAATCTTTTCCTTTGCAATCCCCCACTGCCGCAGCCGGGCGCCAACGCCGCGCGGCACACAAAACCTATGTACTTTATCTTTGATTTCCATAATAGAACGATAATCCATATGATCGTAATGATCATGCGACAACAGAACAACATCTATTTCTGGGAGTTCCTGCGGTACAATCGGCAATTGTTCTGTAAACCGTTTTCCCGTAAATAGAGAAAAAAACCAGAAAAGGTTCGAAAAGATCGGATCACACAGGATCGTCTTCCCTCCGAGCTGCATAAAAACCGTGGAATGACCAAACCATACGGCTTTAGACTGCTTCGCATGTAACATGTCATCCAGATTTATGGTTTCCACAGGAATTGGCTGATGCGGTCTTCGATTTGGATAGTTATGTAAGAATCTTTTAAATAGCCAAAATGGTATCTTCATGTAGTGTACATCCTTTATTCTAATACATACATTTCTTTTTCATCAAAACCATAAAATTTAATGCCCGAGGACTCTATGCAAAAATCAATTTGTCAAACCAATATGATTTCATTTTTGATGCTTGAAGCCCACTATGATGTTATCATTATTCCCCTTTTGTTTCCAGAAAAATTCACAGTCGGCGTAGATGCTGTCTTTGCAGGTGTTAAAACTGCAAACTCACTAGCATACGCAGCAGAAGCTCCTCTTAGATCTTCATGGTAAGTTACACAGATTTCTGATACCCTAGCGTAATTAGTTATCCTGAAAGAACTATATAAAGCATTGATAAGTTGGATTATGTATGTATATTATTCCTCCTATTTTGTTTACACTAATAAGAACATAAACTACCATTATTAGAAAGAATTAAGGGGACGAATATGGCTAAAAAAGTAGTAATTGTTGGTGCCGGATGGGCTGGTTGTGCCGCGGCATTAGCAGCCCGTAAAATGGGGTGTGATGTAGAATTATTTGAACGAACCGACATGCTGCTTGGTACCGGATTGGTCGGTGGAATAATGCGTAACAACGGCCGCTTTACTGCTACTGAGGAAATGATTGCCATGGGCGGTGGTGATCTGTTTATCATTGCTGATGAACATGCGCGGCACAAAAACATTGAATTCCCGGGACATTATCATGCTAATTTGTACGATGTAGCAACTATTGAACCAGCGGTGCGTACAGAACTGGCAAACGTTGGTGTAAAAATTCATTTTAAAACTCGTGTTACAGACATTGAAACTAATCATGGAGTTATTACCAAAATAGTTGCTGACCAATTACATGGTGACACAGTGACTGTCGAAGGAGCGGCATTTGTCGATGGGTCTGGTACTGCTGGTCCAATCAAGAATTGTATTAAATATGGCAATGGATGTGCAATGTGCATCTATCGCTGTCCAACTTTTGGTCCTCGTTTCAGTATTGCAGCAAAAGCCGGGATCAAGGAGATTATCTCTATAAAACCAGACGGGACATTGGGAGCTATGAGCGGTTCCTGCAAACTTCATAAAGACTCTTTGGGACTTCATCTCAAGAAAGAATTAGACAGTAAAGGGGTATGCGTTATTCCTATACCTGCTCATTTGCAAAAGAGTCTAGCATCCCTTGGACAAAAAGCCTGCCAACAATATGCATCACAAGAATTTGTTGAAAATATCGTTTTACTTGATACTGGACATGCCAAATTAATGACAGCTTATTATCCTCTAGAAATTCTTCGCCAAATCACAGGACTTGAAAACGCCCGCTTTGAAGATCCCTACGCGGGGGGAATTGGCAATTCTATGCGATATTTCGGCATGCTGCCCCGGGATAATTACTTACAAGTGAATGGTTTGCAGAATGTGTTCTGCTGCGGCGAAAAAGCCGGCTTGCTTGTAGGCCATACCGAAGCCATTGTAACAGGCACTCTTGCCGGATATAATGCCGCACGATATACTCGCGCGACTGATTTGCTTGCAATCCCAACAAGTTTGGCCTGTGGTGATGCGATAGCCCATGTGAGAGCGGAGATGGAGACGCCAGAAGGCTTAGCTAATAAATATACTTTTTCAGGGTCTGTTTATTTCGAAAGAATGAAAAATAGACATCTTTACACTACTGATATTGAAGAAATCAAGCTTAGAGTCAGGCAGGCACAGATGACGGATATATTTGCAGCAAGCCAATAATACAGTTAAAGTAAGTGACAATGGGGACGTTCCTTTTTGTCGAAAGGAACACGGAGACAGACTATATTTCTATATCAAATATAAGAGAAGCTACCCATAATCTATTAATAAGGTAGATTATGGGTAGCTTCTCTTTCATAAACACTAAATTTTGCTCTACCTTTGCTCAAGATCTGTAATACTTTTTTTAACCATATCAATCCTCAAATCATTTGGGTCGGCATATTGAAGGAATTTATTATAGTTATCGATTGCCTCCTGTTTCTTTTTCAAGCCTCCTAAAGTCAGCCCCTTAGAAGTGTCACGGGGATGGGGTTGTTGACACTAACCTTCAACCGATTGCATTGTCGATAACCCCGTCCCTATGACCATCAAAACCCTGTTAAAGCAGGTATGGTAGAAAAAATGGAAGATTATAAATATAGTAGTTATAAAGAATATCTGAATAACAGAATCTTGGCGGATACTAGCATTATAAACCTCTGTTAACCGATTAATTTCTCCCGGGCAATTCTATAAGTTGAAATTTAAATCTAAATAAAACTAGATTTTACCTTCACTCTTTGGTAACATGTTAACAAAATTACTTTTTTTGACTATTTCGTCATCATTTGTCATGTAAGTTTTGATCAACTTTGTCTTTGCTATAAAAAATAATAATGAAAAAAGCCTATAATAATTATATTTAAGGAAAATATTGTAAAGACGAGGAGTAGCCTATGCAAAAAGAGGAAAAAGGTGTAATTTGGAAAGACGGGATATATTTTCGCTCTACTAGTTTATTTGCAAAAAATAATCTTTTTTATATTTTATGGGGAGCAACCTATAATCTTGATACTCCTTATCGTGTGAAAAGAAGCTATATGGATGCCTATATGTTGCAGTATATCACAAAAGGAGAAGTTCATTTTGAATTGCGCGGGCAGCATTTTATTGCTACAGAAAATGAGTTTGTTCTTTTAGATTGTCATGAACCCAATCATTATTGGGCAGAAATCCCATCACAGGTAAAATGGTTTCATTTTAATGGCAATGCTATAAAACCAATCTTAGAATATATTTATAAACTAAATGGTAATGGACATTTTTTAAGTCGAAAAGCGTTCAAAATAGATCGATATGTAGACAAGATCATAATGGCAATAAAAATTGAAGATGAAAATGAAATCTTTTTTTCGCAAAATATTTATAATATTTTATGTGAGGCAGCAACTCCTCCGCTAGTCTCAACTATCTCTTCGCGTGAAAATATAATGGTGATAAACGAGGCAATCCATTTTATGCAAGAAAATTTTCATCAACAGATCATGATTACTGACATTGCAGAGCATGTTAATTTTAGTCTGTTTTATTTTACAAGGCTATTCAAAAAAGTAATGCTTACATCACCGCATTTGTATTTGTTAAATATGCGGTTAATTTATGCCAAAAAACTTTTATGCGAAACTTCCGATAGCATTGAGGATATAGCAAAAAAAAGCGGCTTTCAAAGTTCATCCTACTTTATTCGTGCATTTAAGAAAGCGACAAATCTGACGCCTAGTAAATTTCGCAGCATTTTTCTCAATTCATAAATTTGTAAATAGCAGGAATGTTTTTATAGATAAACTTATCATCTATAGAAACATTCCTGTTATTTTTTGGGTATTTTCGGTTCTTATTTGAGCAAATCGTGTAAACTTTTGAGCAAGTTAACGCAATGACAATTGAGTGTATTTTGATTATTATTAATTTATAGAACGTTCTGTTAATTTAAATGGTGAATAACTTAAACGGAGGAAAATGATGCAAAATAAAAATCCAAGTAAAAATTTATCGATAATCATTTTTATTTCTACATTTGGTGGCTTACTATTTGGTTATGATACAGGTGTAGTCAATGGAGCATTGCCTTATATGTCAATGCCGAATCAGTTGAATTTAAATTCATTTACGCAGGGATTGGTTGTGGCTATTTTGCAATTAGGCGCTGCAGTGGGAGCAATAGCTATTGGAAGAATTACGGACATATATGGTAGACAAAAAACATTAATTATGCTTTCCTTACTGTTTTTTGTTACAACTATTTCTTGCGCACTATCTCCGAATGTACCAGCTATGGTTATTTCCAGATTTGTGCTTGGCTTGGCGGTAGGTGGTGCTTCGGTAAATGTTCCAACCTATTTAGCCGAAATATCTCCTTTCAATCGGCGAGGCAAAATTGTGACAAAAAATGAGTTAATGATTGTATTTGGACAGCTTCTTGCTTTTACTTGTAATGCCATTATTGGCATTACTTGGGGTGAGAATGACGGGGTTTGGCGCTATATGCTTTCTCTAGCTGCTGTTCCAGCGGTTATTCTGGGAATAGGAATGCTTAAGATGCCGGAAAGTCCAAGATGGCTTATTAGTAAAAATCGAGTACAGGAAGGGACTGAAATTTTAGAAAAAATTCGGTTACCAAAGGAAGCCGAAGATGAAGTCAATGAAATAAAAAAGAGTATAGAAAGAGGAGCCGCTGTTCAACAAATGACAGTTAGAGATTTAGGCATACCCTGGGTTAGATATTTGATATTGTTGGGTGTTGGTATGGCATTGATCAATCAGTTTACGGGAATAAATTCTATTATGTATTATGGAACAGAAATTCTTAAAAATTGTGGACTTAGTACAGAAGCGGCACTAATTGGCAATATAGCCAATGGGCTTATTTCATTAATTGCTATGTACTGCGGAATCTGTATGATGGATCGAATTGGACGGCGTCCAATGATTATTACCGGGTTAATAGGAGTTACAGTGACGCTTTTTCTCATCGGAGTGGCTTCAAATGTTTTACATAATGCTAGTTATTTCCCCTTTATAATTTTGTCACTGATTATTGTTTATCTTGCTTTTTTCCAAGGTTTAATTGGACCGGTAAATTGGTTAATTATTTCTGAAATATTTCCTTTAAGACTTCGGGGACTGGGAATGGGGATTGCCGTTTGTGTATTATGGATTGCCAATTTTTGTGTAGGCTTAACATTCCCTATATTGCTTGAGCATGTAGGTCTAGCTAATACATTTTTTACGTTTTCTTTAATGAGTGTACTGTCTATATGGTTTGTCGTCAAATGTCTACCGGAAACCAAAGGACAGTCTTTGGAACAGTTGGAGGAATTTTTCATGCATCACTATGGTAAAAAAACATTTAAAATAGAGCATAAAACGGAGGATACTTTATAATGGAAAAAATTAAAGTTGGCATAGCGGGGTTGGGCAGATTAGGAAAAGAGCATGCGAAAAATCTTTCCTTTAAAATTGCTAATGCTGAACTTACAGCCGCTTGTTCTATTGTTCCTAGCGAATTGGAATATGCGAAAAAAGAGCTTGGTCTAGAGAAAGTCTATCTGGATTTTCACGAGATGCTAAAAGATGCTGATATTGAAGCGGTAGTTATTGTGACGACGAGCGATCAACATTGTTGGCAGATTGCTGCTGCTCTTGATGCGGGAAAGCATGTCTTTACTGATAAACCGCTAGGCGTAACGATAGAAGAATGTAAAATAGCAGAAAAGGCAGTTGAACGCCATCCAGAACTTACTTTCTTTTTAGGATTCATGAGAAGATTTGATCCATCTTATTCTCATGCAAAAGAAAAAATTAAACAAGGAGCTATTGGTAAGCCTTACATGTTGAAAGCAACCGGTATTGATCCAGAGGCTTTAGTTGAAGGAGCTATTAAGTTTGCGTCAAAATCTGGTGGGATTTTTATTGATATGGCTATACATGATATTGATTTTATCCGCTGGTTTTTAGAATCCGATCCAGTAGAGGTATATGCTGCGGGTGCTACATTTAAACATCCAGAATTCAAGGCTGTTGGTGATGACGAAACCGGAGCTGCTATGTATAAATGCGCTAATGGTGCTATTGCGTTTGTACATGTGGGGAGAACGGCGCCTCATGGATATCATGTAGAAACAGAAATCATTGGGACAGAAGGAACTATACGTATTAGTCCTGTTCCAGAAAAAAACCTTTGCATGATTTATGATCAACATGGAGCCGTAAAAGAATGTGTTAGTGGTTTTCCTGAACGATTTGCCGATGCCTATCGTATTGAAATGGAAAACTTTATCCATTGTATACAGCAAAAAGACAAGCCAGAAATTACCGTTTACGATGGAACTAAGTCAACACAAATTGCGTTCACAACCATGGAAGCTTATAAAAAAAGAAAACTTTTGCCAATTACATACTAAATTAGAAATACGCTGAGACTATCCCAAAAACTCTGTAAACCTCCAAGATGGTGTAAATAGAGACATCAACTTGGAGGTTTTAATATGGCACAAAGAGAAATTGCCCCTGAATGGAGAAAACAACGAAAAAAGTTATTGAAGCTATTATAAGGAGTCGAGTGAGTCGGGAGTGGGATGACAGTAGGGACGTTCCTTTTTGTCACACTTTTGCTATTACACCTCGCAATATTCCTGTTGCTCGCTCAATTTGACGTATCAATCAGAAGCAAGGGGACGGTTCTCTTGCTTCCCGAAATTAATTTACGCCTTAAAATATAGGCTCTGTTAAAATTTAATGTTGATAATTTTATAATATTAAGGGAAACCCATTATATAAGGGTTTCCCATTCTTATTGCAATAACTCTATCCATTAGTAGAATAAGTGACAGCTACTATCGAGTATTACCTTATGATATTCATTACAATTTATCATTGTAATGAACGATATTATTAATTACCATTCCAATGATAGATTAGTTGCACAACGCCAGAAGAGAACGTTCTTGTATTAACCATTTTTAAATTCAACCTCTGTTTTATATCAATAAACATCGGTTTTCCTTCTCCCAAAATAACAGGGTGAATCGATAATCTAAATTCATCAACAAGCCCTAAATTTATAAAAGTTGTAATGAGACTTGCTCCGCCATATAGCCAGATGTCTTTACCAGGCTTATTCTTCAATTTATTTACTTCTTCAAGAATATTTTCATTTATAAATATTGCTTGATTATCAGTCTCTATTTGTGTTCTGGAAAATACATATTTCTCTTTACTATGAACCAATTTCCAAATTTCTTTTTCGGTATCAGAGTCTTTAGTTTTTGGAATATATTGTCCCCATAGATCGTAGCTTTTTCTACCATATAAAATAGCATCAATTTGATTCAAGAAATTAGTGAACCCCATATCAGGGTCCATAATGCACCAATCAACTTCTCCATTTTTCCCTTCAATAAAACCATCTAAAGTAACTGCTAAATCTAAAATTATTCTTCTCTGTTTTACGTTATTTGACATAACTCTTCCTCCTTTTATCATTCAGATATTGTTTCTTCTGCCCCGTTGAGTAAGGATTACACAACGAATTTAGATAATCGTAGGCTATTATAAGTATCTGTCATTTCAAATACAAATGACGTTAGTAGAAATTCTTTAATCACTGTATTTATACTGCATTGATATTGTTCGGACAGCCACGAATAGAAGGTAGTTTTGCTCCCGCTTCGTATTGAGTGGTTTGAATCATACAATCTGCTTTTATTACTATTGTACATTCGCTCTAATTCGATTACCATAAACTCAAATAAGAATTATGAAAATCGGAGGATATTTATCATGTTGCAAAGTGAAAAAGCCTATCTAGCGGCTTTTGTCTATAGCTTAATTATTGGTTTTTCTTTTATGTTCACAAAATTAGCATTAGCCATAGCCAGTCCCATGGATACCTTGGCCCACCGCTTTACCATTTCTTTTTTGATTGCCTCTATTCCTTTTCTCGCTAAAAAAGCTCAATTAAATATGAACTACAAGGATTTAATAGCTATACTCCCGTTGGCGATACTGTATCCAACATTGTTTTTTACTTTTCAAGCCTTTGGTTTGGTATACATCTCTTCATCCGAAGCCGGGATTATACAAGCTGTAATTCCGTTATTCACAGTATTTCTCGCAGGACACTTTTTAAATGAATATCCAACCACCCAGCAAAAAATATCCATTTTATTATCCGTCATGGGAGTCATTTATATTTTTTTTATGAAAAGCTCTGGTCTGGAAGTAGCGAATCTACAAGGAGCCCTTCTTATTCTCTTATCCGCCTTGTCTGCAGCTTGTTATAATGTTTTGGCTAGGAATTTGACTAAACGATATGCACTCTATAAGTTAACCTATATCATGACAATGATCGGTTTTATTACTTTTAATATTATCGCGATCATCCAGCATAACATAGACCATACTCTTAGTTACTTTTTTGCCCCTTTTGGTAACCAAGAATTCTTACTCTCCATTTTCTATTTAGGCATACTCTCCTCGCTTGGTACTTCTTTTTTATCCAATTATGCCTTGTCCAAACTAGAAGCTTCAAAAATGAGCGTATTTAGTAATTTAGCTACGCTGATTACCATTATTGCCGGCGTCCTTGTTTTGCATGAAAAATTACAATACTTTCACCTCATTGGCGGCTCGCTTATCCTTATCGGTGTTATTGGCACAAATTATTTTAACACTAAAAAAGTTGTGAATCAGTAAAAGGGAGCTTAACTGTGTCAACTGTAAAGAGAAGCTGCCCATAAGATTATGAGCAGCTTCTTTTTTATATTATAATCGAGACAATTCCATTGTTGCTATTAAGAATTTATCAATATCTGCAACTGAATGACAATGCAGCGGTGCAATTCTAAGGGCACCATCTAATTTGAATGAATCAAGCATCCTCTTTGAATAGGGGCTAGAAGTCAATCTTTCATATACAATGACTCCTTTTTTATCGTACTCTTGAACTGCTTGCTCATATCCCAGATGATCAAATCCCATTGCAATTATGAAATCTCTTTTGGTAAGGTCTTCATAGTCTAAGAATACTTTAACTCCTTTAATATTACGAAGTCCAGGGATTTCATCGGTACCATTAAGCATTCTAGCCATTAAAGCTCTTTCGTGTAATGCAATCCTTTCCATGCCATATGCAAATAGTTCACGTCTGTCATTACTATTAATAAATTTCCCGCCGATCCAGCACACATAATTGACAATTTCAGTAACTACAGCAAATTGTGATATTGCAGGACTTCCAAGATCCCATACATTTGCTCCTTTAGCAGTCATCTTATGATGTGGAAGCACGGCGGCACGTTCAGATAACCAAGCAATCCCCAAACCCCTACACCCGAAAAATTTATAGGGAGCAAAATTAATACCATCCACAGGAATCTTTTGAAGGTCGATTACACTATGAGGAGTATGTTGTACTGCATCTACAATAATATATAAATCGGGTTTGATAGCGCGAGCTTTTTTTACGATAGTTTCAATGTCGAAAATTGCACCTGAAATGTTAGATGCATACATTACACTTAAGAGGCATGTATCTTTATCTACCAGTTTAATAAGTTCATCAACATCCACGCCGCCCGTAACAGGATTGCTTTTTGCTACTCTAAATTCCTTTTTCAATTTTTCAGCATAATACTCCATGGAATCATATGCCGAAGGATGTTCGAGTATTGATGTTACCATATTTGTCCCACTGACATTTTCAGCAATTGCCCTCACCATATCGAACATAGCCTGTGAAGCTGTAAGTGTTGTTAAGATACTGCCAGCTTTTGCATTTAATATAATTCTGATATCGTTAAGTCCATCTTCTTGTACTTTTTCTAAATAACGTGCCCTCTCATGAATGAGCCCTGGATAATCTGGAATAGAATCTATTCGTGCAAATGTATCTACTGCTTTTTTGAGTCTAAATGATCCTCCAGCATTCGCAAAGAAAAGCCGTTCACCCAAAATTGGATCATTATCTACATAATAAAAACACTCTTTTATTTCTTGTGATAGTCCATCTGAAAATAGTACTCCGTTACTTACGTTATTCATTTGACCCCCCTCTTTCTTTTTACGCTCCAGCATCATCTGTTTTCGCTCCGAGATTGTAAGGGACACGGGACATTTTACCCTCCGATATGATATGTAAAACTTCTCTACTATTATTTCTGATTACTCTTCCAATATCCTTTAAAGCTATAAGATGCCAAGGGTAATATGGCAAGAAGTGACAGAAGGGACGTTCCTTTTTGTCACCCTTTTGCTATTATACCTCGCGATATTCCTGTTGCTCGCTCAATTTGACGTATCGATAGTCCAGTCTTCTTTTAGTCGCCTATTTACATCATTGCGTTTTAACCTTGGCCACGATGCTACTTCATATGGTTCTCTTCCACCAATAAGTATCCGTTCATGTAAGACAAAATTTAATAGTTACCAAATAAAAGAGCCGCCAGTAACGGAAGGCATGCTATCATTAAAATTCCAATTAGGAATTGCATATATATTTTTATAGAAGATGCCAAGGGGACGGAGTTATTGACACTAACCTTCAACCGATTGCATTGTCGACAACCCCGTCCCTGTGACATACTCATACTTTTACATTATATGCATTATTTTACCAAAGCAATATTCTGTTTCAGGTTTCTTATCAATTAGCAGTTTCTTAACCCCAATAAGAATCGTAGTTTAAGATTATCTTCATTATTATATTGCCTCTTCCATCTCTCGGGACAAACAACCTGTCCCCGTGTCCCACTCATAACGGTAAAATATTACAACTATGATACACAATTCCTAATTAAATAAAAATAAAAAGCCGCCTCACCCCGAAAGGTAAGGCGACCAGTCACATTCTTACTATTAATATTTAATACAAGCTAGTAAAGCTATGTTGCGGGGACGGGTTTCAGCGCCACCAGTTGGGCTGGTATTTGCCCAAATTATCACAGGATCGCCTGAAGTTTTAGTAACCACTTGACTAATAGAATCATTATATACATTTCCATCCCCTGGAGCCGCCCCTATCATACCACCAGCATTTAAATTGGCATTTAATAATGCATGATAGTGAGTTCCCAAAAGGCTGTTCTGCATGCCCCCTAGTGTCCTCCCTGCATCCACTCCGCGCCCATCATCAAATCCACGCACAAACTCACCTCGAAGATCTGGTAAATTAAATGTTGTGCTACCATCACCTGCGCCAAACAAAGTGCCTATTGCGGCAAATAACTTAGCATATTGTGCTCTTGAAACCGCTGAACCGTTAGCTTTTAACCATCCATCTGGTGCCGTTTGTCGTGCAAAATACTGAACAGTCCCAGCAATATTTAATGCATCAATCTGTACTTGCAAACCTTGATCCGCCTTAGTTCTAGCATCGACCTCAGTATTGATAGCGATTTGCAATTTACTATCTGCGTCAGCCCGTGCTACTATTTCTGCATCAATACTGGACTGTAGTGCCTTATCTCCTTCGGTTCGTGCCGCTATCTCTTTAGTAATCTGACCTTGTAAATCTTTGTCTGCAACATTTCTTGCGTTAGCTTCAGCATCAATGTTAGTTTGAAGTGCCTTCTCACTATCAGTTCTGGCAATGACTTCTTTAGTAATCTGATCTTGTAAATCTTTGTCTGTAACATTTCTTGCGTTAGCTTCAGCATCAATGTTAGCCTGCAACTTGGTATCAGCATCAGTACGTGCGACGACTTCACTGTCAATTTGATTCTGCAAATCAACATCTTTTGCTTCTAGCTCTACATCCTTTACTTGTAATTCCTCAATTACTTCGGTTAAATTTGTTTCAAATTTTGTCATAATGAAACATCTCCTTTTATTTTTTATTATTGTAAAACCAACATAGCTAAGGACCTCTTATTTTAATTGTGTGTATCCTGTATATCGACTTTCACTAATGTACATTCCGTAGTAAATCTAATTTAAACTACCAGATGCAAATTTGTTTCTCATTCTTTATCCATACATATAAGTTGAATCTTAGATAGGCACGCAAGAGTCAGGTGGCGGTTCTTTGACTCGCCAATATCTTAGATGCTAAATTTAAATTGTCTACATTTCACCGCTACGTCAAAGAAAAGCTACCCATAAATCTACTAACAAGGTAGATCATGGGTAGCTTCTCTTTCGATAAACACTAAATTTTGCTATATTTTTGCATTATAAGCAAAAGAAATATTGAAACAGCCACTGAACTTGATTGATGATCCAATTCGGGATCTCCTGAAGAAGCTCGTAAACCTTTTAAGAAACATGGTGTAAAATATAAAAAGTGAATAATATCATGAAATTGCATCGCTAGAAGTCTCACTTTCGTGTTTTCTGTGAGCAAGTAAAAAAGTAATCCCTAAGAGCATATAAATTATTAATAACACCAGCAACTTAAACTCACCATAAAATTCTAAATTACTTTTTGTCATAAACATCACTGTTTGTGGGTAAACGGAGAAAAGGGAGGTATGGACATATGCTAGTCCTAAAAATATTTTTAACAAGGCGATACTTCGCATTAAGATGTTATATACACGCCACTCAATTAGTATTAAGGAACCCAACGTAACATACCCTAGTCCCTTAGCAGTAAGCACTAGAAATACACCTTTATAGTATCCACTAAATATAAGAATCGGTCCTAAGACAGTTAGCAACACAAGTAAATAGATTGCCACTGTAATAGACTGCTTGTATTGTGCCTTTTCGAGCATCAAATTCCGTAACATTATTAAAAGATACGGCACCACTACCATAGCTGTAAGAATACCACCTAAACTATTACGCTCCCACAAAAACGAACTAAAAACTAATAACAAAGCTAGTATTCCTGCTGTTTTGTAGTTGCTTTGTATCATTGGATTTTCCTCTACTCCTCGCAGTCGCAGTATTTTAGACAAGATTTTAATCGCGCCCCAAGAGTATAAAACAACTACTAGCACTATAATAACGTTCATCTGAAACTCTAGGCTACTAGGCCCCCATCCCCAACTCCATAAACGTGGCAAGTCAGGCGCAGTTAGAAATCCAAATCCCAAATATACCACCAGTAACACGATATATAAAATGAACACCCTATCACTCCCATCCTAGATACACTGCAGAGCAACCATTTGAATCCAGTCGCGCTGGATATTATTAACGAATAAACACTGTTCTTTTTATAGAATAGATGTTTTTTGAAATCATTACCTCTAGCAAAAGGTATAGATCTACCAAATAAAAGCCGTCCAATAACGGATTGCATACTATCATTAAAATTCCGATTAGGAATTGCATATAAGACAGTGGGGACGTCAGACTAACAAGGTAGATTACAATTAATTTTGAGAAAGATTGTGATCTTCAATCCATTGAACACATTTCTTTATCCTTCGTCCCATTATAAGGTTTGAATCTTCACTTTCCCAATGTTCATCCCAAACAGTAGTATGCTCTTGTCCACTCTGGTTAGGCCAAGTGCTTTCCATTGTTCTGAAAGCACCTGTATTTTTAATAAGCATATGATGAGATATGATAAAATTCCAAGCATCTATCATTATCCAGCAAGAAATGTATTCTCCTGATACAACAACTGATGAGGTATCGAGATAAACTCGCATATATTGATCTTTATCAATTAAGAACCACCTATCGAAATTAAGTGATTGAATTATTGAATTTAATTCCTGGGATTCATTTTCTGAAGAGTAAGCATAATTGAGGATTAGTGCATGTCCTCTTAATATTGCTATAGAACATTTAGTTTTTGTAATTTTTTCTCCAATATTAGCCTGTAATTCGATTGTGTCAAAATTAATCCCATCAATAGTTTCTTCACTCTCTTTTGTCATCTCATAAGTTAGTCCAGTATTTGCAAATAAGTTTGTAATACTTCCAAATAACTGTTTTCCTCTGGTTATCCCTACTGTGCCACTTAAATCTAACTCAACAATACTAAGATTAGGATTAAGATCTGTGGTTCCGATAGGATACTTTGACAGCCATAATAAATAGATTGGCTTGTTATTTCCTTCCATTACGGTTTTAATGTTATCGTCATTTTTTGAAACAATGTCTTTTGCCTTCTCATATACTTGTTCAATTCTATTTTTACTTATTACATTCCATTTAGTAGGAATTTGTATGGTAAATCCAAAATAATTATTCCGATATCTTGAATCTTTTAGCTCACCTAAGTCCATTTGCTCCGCAGATACCGTTGCTTGAAAGCTAATTAACAAAAATAAAACTAATAAACATCTGGTTAATTTCTTCAATGTTTTATCTCTATCTTTTATATCCATTCTTTATATTTGCTCCAGTCCCCACTTAGACGAGCCTTAATTTTAGATTGATCTATTTCAAGTAGATCATATTTTGATGCTTCCTGATACATTGAGAGAGAGATTTCCCTATCTCCTAACAATTCATATACCTGAGCAAGATTAAAGTATGCCATTCCGTCTTTCGAATTTAATTGTAATGCTTTTTCAAAATCCTTAATAGCCTCGTTATATTTTCCCATGCCTCCATATGCATTACCACGTCCAACATAAAAACGAGAAGTATTAGGTTGTAATTCAATAGCTTTTGTAAAATCATTAATTGAGTAAGAAAATAGTTCTTTTTTCGATTCTGCATAACCACGTTCTGAATAATAGTCAGCATTATTAGGTTCTAAATCAATAGCCTTATTGCAATCACTTATAGCCAAGTCGTACTTTTTCAACTCAGAATATGAATATGCACGACAATAATAAATAATAGCCCTTCCTGGTTGCAATTCTATTGCCTTGGTATAATCAGCGATTGCAATGTCATATTGTTTTTTTTCAAAATAATCTAGCCCTCGAAGAAAATATTTCATAGCAGTAGAATCGGGCAATTCTGCTTGTTTAGAAAATGCATCACTCTTATTATTTTCCTCTTCTTCCACGTATCCAGTTTGGGCAGCAAATACAAAGTTACTTAAACTAATTAGAAAAACAACAATTAAAGTTACATTTAAAAGACTAAAAGGCATCAATATCTTTTTCAAGTTAACACTCCTTACTATAGGGATATCTTTTTTATGTATCATTTAGATTTATTCACAAAATAACCGTTTTAAAAAATTTGTTGCTTGAGTAACTTCACCGTCATATATCTGCCAGCAAATCAGCCAAACAATACAAAGAATGCCCAAGAAGAATATTGGGAGAAAGTTATGATAAAGAATAATACTTTTTAAAACACTTATTAATATAACAGACGTCCAAAGAACCATAAAAATAATAACCAGTAAATTAAGACGTATTACTACATTGATTTCTGAACCCTGCCAATGTTCTCTAATAGCTCCTTTAATTACAGGCACAAATGAATTTCGATTAAATTTTTCAAGTCTTTTATACATATCAAATTTATAACCATTGATATATCCCTCAAAAAGTGAAGAATTACCATCAATATGACTTTTTAATAATTTTATTGCTTCATCCGGATTCCTATTAGTAATTATTTTTACTTGATTATATAATATATATTTTATCAAATTCATCTTACGCTTTTACTCCCATATCTTAACTCTACTCTCAACTATATCAGTCATGGATTAATATGGCATCTGTAGAAAGGTATAGAAGCCTTCAGAAACAAAATATTTATATGTTACCCCAATCTATTCCTTGACATGTCCTAAAATTGACCATAAGAAAAGCACCAGTAACCACCTTAGATTGCCAAGGGGACGGGGTTATTGACACTAACCTTCAACGATTGCATTGTCGACAACCCCCGTCCCTCTGACATCTCCGTCCCTGTGACATCTCTAAATCAGATAAGAGAACTCTTATAGATCCATTGCAAAACGATAAAATTTATTGTAAGAAGAACCCTTACGTTAAAATCAGAAAATTCCCTCATTCACATAGTATTTGATTTGTGAAATACTGAGATAGTAAGTAATACCTTTAATATGAATTAAAAACAGGAGGTAAATTATGTTAAAACGATATGCTGTACTGTTAGTTGTCCTGAGCTTGAGCCTTTTTGCAACTGGTGCTTTTGCAAAAGAAGCTCCTAAGAAAATGAGTGAACTTCCGACTTATGATTATAACTTGGTAGGGTCTTTTGAAGTTAAGGGCCGTCAGGGTATCGCTACTGATGGAGAGTTTTATTATGTAAGTGGCAGTAAAGCTTTGTATAAGTATGACAAGACTGGAAAACTCCTTCTTGCAAATGAAAATCCTTTTGAAGGATATGCCATTGCTTCCAACCATATTGGGGATATTGATGTTTTTAATGGCGAAGTTTTTGTTAGTGCTGAAAATTTCATGGATGGTGTAGGTAAAGATATTCAGATTGCTATTCATGATGCTGAAACTTTAAAATTAAAGCGAACTTTTAAATTTGAACCTTCTAGTGGACAAGAAGAAGTATCTGGTATCACTGTAGATAGAGATAAAAGAACGGTGTGGATGTGTTCGTGGGTTGGAGAAGAGAGTGGCCGATATCTGTATGAGTATAGCTTAGATACGGGAGAATATCTGCGTAAAATACACTTACAGCCAGTTCCGCAGTGGGTTCAGGGGATATTTTACTACAAAGGTTCTATATATTTAACTGCCGATGACGGTACTGCCGATCTTGATGAGCCTGATCATCTCTATCGTGTAGATGTATCTGATAACTCCTTTGCTACTGTTGTTCTAGAAAAAACATTTACTGAGGTAAAGAAACAGGGAGAAATCGAAGGACTTACTGTTGATCCTAAGACAGGTGAGCTATTAGTTCATTTCAACAGAGGCGCTCGCATTGTTCTTGGTATGGGTAAGGGGCTCTATCCTGGATATACTAAGGAAATCTCTGAAGTCTATACATATAAGATGGTCCCTCGAAAATAATAGGAATTTCCTTGCCTGAGATATCGCTAAGGTATTATTGTAAAAATCCATATTAAAGTGAAGCCATTGAAGATTAAATAGTTATTAGCAGCAGTTAGATAATGATGAACCGCCCCTATCCTCAGAATGTTGAGAGTAAGGGCGGTTTTTGTGTTAAAAAATAGAGTTTGTTTTTTAATGGAGTGGCAGTGGGGACGTTCCTTTTTGTCAACTTTTTTACTTTACCTTATGAAATGAGACAGAAGGGACGTTCCTTTAGTACTATTATGAGAAAATATGTATACAATGTCAGAGCGAATCATAGCTAATGAGTACACTTATGTCCTTTATTACATAAAATGTAATAAAGGACATAAGGAGGAGCTAGGTATATAGCATAATTACTATAATGGGTATCGTAACTATGGATATACGCATGGAGGATACAAAATCCCCTATAATTATGGTGGTTATTGTAATTACTATAGTGGCCCCGGTAGTGCTACTTGCCACTACTCTGGAATTACAACATTTATCTGCATGCTAAAACTATGAATTTAGAGATATCATTTCCATAGAGGATATCACATGATTTTCTCTATAAAAATGTAATTAAATAGATCGTATTATATTTATAATCAGGTACAGTTCAGATGCGAAATCATTTGAATAGCATAAATTAGTATACTTGAGCCCAAAGAAGCTACTTTAGCAAAAAAAGACAATACAAGGCTCACAGAACCTTGTATTGTCTTTTTACTAGAGGAAAAAAGGAGATTGAACCATTGGCATCTTGAATGCCATCCTTGTGATGGTATTTTACCTCTATTAACCCCCCCATAAAGATAGATACATCAGGTAAGGGTAAGTAAAATCACTTCAGAGGTGATGTGGTATGACTAATCAGGAAATTGCTACCTTAACAACTAATATTGTTGTGATACTCGCTACTGGCGGAAACGACCCTCCTAATATCTGCAGAATAACTTCAGCTTACAGAGAAATTTACGCAACTATTAAAGTAGTCGATCAATGTGAGCAACTTAAAGGAAAACCATGGGATTGTAAAGACCACAGGAATCTAATCGATAAGCAATTGGATTTATTAGTTCGAACTAGTGAACTTCTTTTTTTAGAAATTACGAATAATCCCTTAAATATTGCGGCAATTGACGCCCTCAACAAAAATATCCAAACAATATTAAGCATTCTCAGCTCATAATATGGCAGATTCTTTGACTATAACTATTCTAGCTAAATTCAATAAATTCCGTATTAATAGGCACCATGTTTTCTATTTAAGTAAAGTAAGTATGGATATACGCATGGAGGATACAAAATCCCCTATAATTTTGGCATCTTGAATGCCATCCTTGTGATGGTATTTTACCTCTATTAACCCCCCCATAAAGATAGATACATCAGGTAAGGGTAAGTAAAATCACTTCAGGGGTGATGTGGTATGACTAATAAGGAAATTGCTACCTTAACAACTAATATTGTTGTGATACTCGCTGGAACTGGCGGAAACGACCCTCCTAATATCTGCAGAATAACTTCAGCTTACAGAGAAATTTACGCAACTATTAAAGTAGTCGATCAATGTGAGCAACTTAAAGGAAAACCATGGGATTGTAAAGACCACAGGAGTCTAATCGATAAGCAATTGGATTTATTAGTTCGAACTAGTGAACTTCTTTTTTTAGAAATTGCGAATAATCCCTTAAATATTGCGGCAATTGACGCCCTCAACAAAAACATCCAAACAATATTAAGCATTCTCACTTCGTAATATGGCAGATTCTTTGACTATAACTATTCTAGCTAAATTCAAAATTCCGTATTAATAGGCACCATGTTTTCTATTTAAGTAAAATTATTACTTGGTGAAGCTATCCGAAACCTTTAAAAAAAACACAACAAAAAACCCGCGAAATTCTCATATCAATTAAAAGAGAAGCTGCCCATAAATTTACTAACTAATTTATTATGGTAGCTTCTCTTTATAAATATTAATTCCTTCTATATTTTTACATATTTGCTAAAATAATGTCCTATTGTAGTTTTCTTACTCCCAACAAAACGTTAGTGTAGGCGTTTGGCTAGCAAAATCCTTTTTTTAAAAAATAGGACATTGGGACAGGCTATAAATATCATTATAACCAATAGTTATCATACCATGATTATTCAATATTTCAGTTATTTTCATAGTAGGAATATAATAAAGATAAGGTATAGGTATTCAGTATACTGTATTTTAAGTACATTCAACGGAGAAGATATACTCCACTTTGGTGCCTTATTGGCAGGTTAAGAAGCAGAGAGTCTCTAAAGCCCTATAGCAACTGAGTCATATAATAGTTTTATAAGTTATGCTAATTTAGGAGGATTAATTATGTCATTAGTCAAAGTAGAATTCTCAGAAAAAGTGGGGATTATTACGCTAAATAATCCCAAAAAACTAAACGCATTAAGTGCTGAACTCGTCGATGATATTATTGAAGCACTTGATAATTTTCAAAAGCAGAAGATACATATCATTATTTTGCGTGCTCTGGATGGATCTAAGATATGGTCGGCAGGTCATGATGTTAAAGAATTACCGCTAAAAATGAGAGATCCGTTAAGTTATTACGATTCACTTGAGGTACTTTTACGGGCTGTGGAAGAATACCCTGGTCCGGTTATTGCAATGGTACACGGCAGTGTCTATGGTGGTGCTTGCGACTTAATAATGACTTGTGATATGGTGATCGCCGATAAGACGGCTAAGTTTGCCATGACTCCTGCTAAGCTTGGGGTTCCATATAATTCTACAGGTATTTTACATTTTATGAATCGTTTACCGATTAATATTGCTAAAGAGATGTTTTTTACTGCTGAATTAGTACCTGCGGAACGGGCTTTAAATGTAGGCATTATCAATCATTTAGTTGCAGAAGAAGAACTTCTCCCTTTTACATTAAATTTAGCTGCGACAATTAGCACACGGTCGATTTTATCTATTGAGGTAATTAAAGAACAGTTCCGTGTTTTATCAAAAGCATATTCTATCACTCCATCCGCTTTTGAACGAGTACAGGGGATGCGGCGGAAGGTTTATGACAGCCATGATTATGAAGAAGCGATTACTGCATTTTTAGAAAAACGCCCAGCAAATTTTAAAGGCGAGTAAGCTTTCTTCACATAGCGACGATATTTTGCCAAAAAAGATATTTCCAATACCTATGTTCCAAACAAAGGGATACGGGGACAGTTTCATTGTCCCAATTAAAAAACAATACGTCTAAATTGTCTTTATCTTATTGATATGTTAAATAAAAGAGAAGCTACCCATAAATCTACTAACTGTAGATTAGGGGTAGCTTCTCTTTCATAATGCTAAATCCTGCTATATTTTTTATAAGCGTTATTTCACCAAAGCAAGGCTCTGTTTCAGGTTTCTTATCATTGACAGTTTCTTTAATCCCAATAAGAATCATAGCTTAGGATTATCTTAATTATCATATTGCCTCTTCCATCTCTCGGGACAAACAACCTGTCCCTGTGTCCCATTTACTTTTCTACTCACATATGTTCAGCTGGACAATTGGATGGATTCTGCTTGAATTTATCGTGTTTTTCTGTTATGGTTATGACTCCGTATATGACTCGAAATCTGAGGGATTGCTTCGTTATTAAACTAGTAGCCTTCCTTTTTGAATTTAATTTATTGTAATGCAGATAATAATTAGGGAGGCGATACTTATGGGTCAAAAAAAAGTAAATAAGGCTAATGATGCTTTTGGACTAAAGAAGTCTAGAGAACAAAACAATCAAAAGAATGATACCAGTTTTAGCAATAAACCTACTAATCATCCTAATAAAACAGCACTCATGAATACATTCTTAGAAAAAGTAAAAGGAAAAACTACACAAAAATAAACAGGCTAAAAATAGCCTGTTTTTTTGATACCCTTCCTATTATGCAGACATAGCATGAAGAATGGGACATGGGGACAGGTTGTTTGCCCAAAATAAGTGCTGCGCCTATATAGCCTTTTACATTCAACACTTCATGCAAGAAAATGTAGGATAAAATCGCAGAGAAGACTTTACTCTTTCTACTGACATTTTGTTTACCTCATTTAATATGGAGCTCCGCCGTAGCATATAGGACGGCTTTACCTGAAATTTTTATCCGCTCGCCGCAATCCTGACAATACAAAGTGCCACCACGTCGGGAGGCTTGACGGGCTACCAGCGTATTTTTTCCTAATTTCTTAGCCCACAAAGGTATCACATGGCAATGGCCAGAACCACAAACTGGATCTTCTTCCACACCTAATTTGGGGGCAAAACTGCGGGTAACACAGTCATATTCTGTCCCTTTTGCCGTCAATTGCAGCAGCAGACCATCGAGCGTCTTTAGTTTTGCCTGATCAGGCTGTGCATCAAAGACTTGATTTTCTTCTTCTAATACGCAAACCAAGTCCCGGCCCATCCATGCTTCCACCGGACGTACACCTATCGCTTCTGTCATTTTATCAGTAACAGGCACAGGTGACAAATGATAAGCGGGAAAATCCATCTCGTATAAATCACCTTTGCGTACTACAGTTATTTTCCCGCTAAGCGTTTCAAAAACAAATTCAGTTGAAGCCGTTTCTACAAAATTTGCCAGTACAAATGCGGTTGCCAATGTTGCATGGCCGCAAAGGTCAATCTCTCCACCGGGAGTAAACCAACGCAGACGGTAACTGTTATTTTCCTTGACCGCAAACGCTGTTTCAGAAAGATTGTTTTCCATTGCGATTTTCTGCATAAGCTCGCCTGATAGCCAGTTCTCTAAAACACAGATACCGGCAGGGTTTCCCTCAAAAATTTCTTCTGCAAATGCATCTACAACATAGTATTTCATTCGTTCATTTACCACCTTTCTTATTATTGAATTAAGCAATAGCCTCTTTTCACAAAGACTCCTCTTGCCAAGATGGATACAGTAAGCGCACGTTTACTATTCATTTTAATTTACAAACCATCCCTTGCACACATCGATCCAGCCTGCAGATGCGGAATGGGTTTCAAGCTCTTCTAACGATAATTTTACTGTGCTGTTTAAGCTGCCTCCAGCCGTATATATAATGTCGAAGCGTTTGAGGGATACATCCAGAAATACACGTACACCGACCTTGACAGCAAAAGGGCAAACCGCGCCCGGAAAATGGCCTATATAGGTTTCTACCAGTTCGCCAGGTATCATTTTTGCTTTTTGCTGAAGGCAGGCTTTATATTTTGCGTTATCTATTTTGGCGTCACCTGCCATTACAATCAGAGCAGCTTTCTCATCGAGAAAAACCGACATTGTTTTTGCAATCCGTGCCGGCTCACAACCAATCGACACCGCCGCCTGTTCCACTGTGGCGCCGATCTGTTCCCGTTCCACGACACGCTGACCTAAACCAACTCCGTCAAAATATTTTTTAACTTTTTCAAAAGACATATTTCATCACCTTTTCTTGTGTTTTTTTATTATGTAGTATATACTGCTCTTTAATATAAGTAAAACAAATATATCTTATATAAACATTAGAAAAGGTGATTCGTAAAACTATGAACCGATATTTTGCACTGCAAAAAATTGTGGAGCTTGGGAGCTTTACCAAGGCAGCGGAAGCCCTTGGATACACGCAATCTGCTATGAGCCAGATGATCTCATCGTTAGAAGATGAATTGTCTATTACATTGCTATATCGTTCCCGTGTGGGGGTAAAGCTGACATTAGAGGGCGCAGATTTATATCCATTTATTCAGAGAACCATTCTTCAATATCAAGCCATGCAGGAAAAAGCAAACGAGATAAAAGGCTTAGAAACAGGAGTCATCCGCATAGGTACGATTTCAAGTATTTCCTGCCACTGGATGCCACAGCTAATAAAAGAGTTTCAAGTACTTTATCCTAATGTGCAATTTATTCTTCATCAAGGAGATTATAGTTCTATACAGGAGTGGATAAAAGTTGGGGCTGTAGATTTCGGCTTTATCACTCCTCCTGCCGTAACTGATTTCCATACAATTACTATAAAAGAAGGAAGCATGTTAGCGATTTTGCCAGCAAATCATAGATTGGCTTCCCATAGTACTGTTACTTTGCATGAGATAGTGAACGAGCCATTTATTTTGTTAGAGGAAGGTCATTTTAGTGAACCTATGGAAGCGTTTCATGCTTGCAATTTAGAACCAAACATAAAATTTTGTATCCATGACGATTATGCTATCATGACAATGGTAGAAGCAGGATTGGGTATCAGCATTTTGGCAGAGCTTGTGCTACGTCGCACGAATTATGATATTGTCATGCTGCCGGTTGATCCCCCTATTCTCAGAACAATTGCTATCGGCTTCAAAGATAAAACTAGTTTGCCAATTGCGAGCAAATATTTTATTGAGTATTTGATCTCGAATATCGAAAAGCTACCTTAAATTTGGAGTAACCCTACATGAGACACGGGGGCAGGTTAGTTGTTCCTATTAAATGATAACTTGAAATTTTCTATATTTGACTACTATTTCAATATCTAAAAGAGAAGCTAGCCAGAATCTACAAGTAAGTAGATTCTGGCTAGCTTCTCTTTAGAAATTGCTAACTCGTGCTAATTCTTTATATTATAATCATACTTCTTTTTTAGAGGTTCAGTTCACTTCGCCGGAGCAGTTTTTTTTATGTATTCCACTTAAAATTTTTCCACAAAGCCCACTGAAAATCCTTGGCCGTTATATCCAGGATTATGAGCTCTAAAACCATTGGAAACATGCATTAGCATATACCCGATACTTACGGAAGAGTTCTCGCTGATTTTATAAATGAATCGAGGCCCGATCCGCCACATAAAATTATAAGGTCTTCCTTCAGCCGGAAATGTTTTGTCATATACAATAAATCCGCCGCTCATATCTAATGCTTCAGATAGTTTTCCAGAAAGCTTTTTTTCATTGCGAATCATGTAAACAGGCCCGACACCGACTGCGGAACTGTCTTTCCTCTGATGATTATCATTATTTATGTACCCATACGGCCGAGTAATTGTAATGCCTCTATAGATAGACCTATTCTCTTTTTTCGAAATATTTTCAAGTATATGTAGCGATACCGTATCAATATAACGATCTTTGAAGCTCGCATGAGTCAAGTAGTCCCAATCTAGTTCAACCTTGGATTCGGCACAATATGATTTTCCCGGCATGAAAATCAGCAAAATATTAATAACCATTACGAAACAAATTAACCTACGCACACTCCGACACTCCCCGTATGAGTTTTCTATATTTCCAACGATGTAAATTCTTCTAATACTTTCATAGCGAATCTCGCATTAGGATAAGTTATAGAACCGCCACCAATAACGCCAATCTTTATTGCTTCCATAATCTCGTCTACATTTGCTTTAGCATTTATACAACCTTCTATATGATAACAAATACACTCGTTGCAACGGCTAACTACTGAAATGGCTAATCCCATAAGTTCTTTGTGCTTTTTATCAATCGCACCAGCAGAATATGTATTATCATCCAATGCTCCAAATTCCTTAAAGAAGTCATCAGCTTCAACAAGTTTCAAATTATACTTTTTTCGATACTCTTTCATTTCTTTAATGTCCATCATTATTCCTCCTGTTATATTACCCTTTATTGCGCTCAGACATTGACATTCCATCAAATCCCCAGCCATCTGGATTAAGCTCATCAATTATAAAGTAACTAGTTTCATCGCATGTTCCTAAAATACTTATCATTAATTCTTTGGTAGCTTTCATCATTCGCTCCATTTCATTAGGATTAGTTGTTCCTTTCGAAACCTTAATATTTACAAAGGACACTATCCTTTTTTCAAAAGATAAATGATCAAAGGTTTCCCCTCCGATAGCCCATTGATCCTTCTCTAGTTCATCAATTGTGATTACAGTAAAATTCCTGTCTCGACCCATGATATTTACAATTAAATCAGTTATACCTTCTATTATTAGCTTTTTTTGTTCTGAAGTTGTTTGTCCTTTAACCAGTTTTAAATTAACAAATGGCATTTTTTATTCCTCCTTCAATAATATATTGGCCTCTCTTAGAGGGCTAACTTTAAATTCCTTTATTTCATCGTTATGCAAATCTAAAGAGAAGATACCCATAAATCTACTAACAAGGTAGATTATGGATATCTTCTCTTTCATAAATGCTAAATCCTTTTAAATTTTTACACTGTAAACTTATTTTACCAAGTCATCTTCAATGTTTCACCTCTTTATTCTATATCCATTCCTTAAAATTACTCCAATCTCCATTTAAACGTGCCTCAAGTTTTACTTGGCCTGCCTCGGATAGATTTGGAACTCCGATTTCAGATGCCTGCTGATAATTTGAGAGAGCGCGTTCCTTATCCCCTAATTGATCATAAGCTTGCGCTAGATTAAAATATGCCATGCCTTCTTTGGGATTTAATTGTACGGCTTTTTCAAAATCACGAATGGCCTCATTATATTTCCCCATACATCCGTATGCATTTCCACGACCATCATAAAAATGAGCAGCAGGGTTTAATTCAATGGCTTTTGTAAAATCATCAATCGATCGAGAGAAATTACCGATTTTCCATTCTGTATAGCCACGCTCCGAATAATATTCAGCATTCTTCGGGTCTAAATCAATCGCCCTATTACAATCAGTCATCGCCATATCATACTTTTTCAGCTCGGAATAGGAATAGGCACGACAAATGTAAAACAGCGATCCTTGAGGCTGCAATTCGATTGCCTTACTATAGTCATTGACTGCAAGATGGTATTGCTTTGCCTCTGCATACTGAAATCCACGTAAAAAATATAGAATGGCAGAGTTGGGTCTTGCCTCTATTTGCTTAGTTATCGCCTCAACTTGCTCCGCCTCCTGTGCATATCCTGTTGAATGGAAAAAGGGTAAACTACTTAAACTAATTAGATAAACAACAATTATTATCAATCTTTTTTTCAAGTTTTACTACTCCTTATAATAGAACATTCTTTTCTACTTATCCTATTGTTTTTTTAAATTTAACTATATCATTTATAGATTACTATAACATCTGCAGAAAGATATAGAGATTATCAGCAAACTATCGATCACTTTGGAGACTGCCAATCAAGCAATTGTACCTAACCGAATATACTTAAAGCATTGTTTATTTTACAGGAAGGATATGACAGTCATATGACATGCAAAGAAGTCGATAACTCTCTTCTATGCTTTGGGGCAAAAAAAAAGACCATTTTAGTGTCCTTCTTTTCCATCATCATTGGTTTCCATTGGTTTCATCGCAGGTTGTGATACGAGTGTAGAAGGGCTTGGTACTGGATGATTCACTCTACTTTCCTTTTGGAGACTCAGTCCGAAAATCATGATAGCTCTCATCACGATTGCTGTTACCAGCATAAAAATAAATGAACCATAGTAGGTCCAGTTATATATTTTAAGGATGCCCAAATAAGTAAGAAGCGGCAAAAGCGCAAATGAGAAAATGCCTTGGACTATTAAAAGCCAAACTAAGAAGGTTTTCCAGTCAAGAGAATACTGATAGACTAACATAAGAAAAAGAGGCACCACAGTTAGGTCATTTAAAAATAGACTATATCCAATTGGAAGTAGGTCGAAGGTATAAGTCCAGCGTCCTGAAGAAATGCCCCAATTATCAAAGATAAGTCGGCAAACGGCAATATACGAGCCAAAGAGAAGTATCTCGATTACACGGCGTTTGTCCACAAACTTCCACCAAATAATATAGGAAGCAGCAATCGTGATTGCTATGAGCCACCAGTGAGCGGTTAGAAAATTCTGCATCCATAGTTGGTCTTTAATATCCGAAGCTTGAAGTCGAAGCTGCCGAATCAATGTAAAACTATCCATAAGTTCCCCCTACTAAAGAGTGATAATAATTATAAATTGCCCCAAGATTCAGATCGCTATTCCCATAAAAAGGAGGCAGAATCATTTTATTATTTAAGTGTAAATGAGAAACTACCCATAATCTACTAATCAGGTAGATTGTGAGTAGTATTCTTTATTTATTGGGAGTTTGATGTTTAAAATGTCGATACAGTAAGAATCCAGACAACACAGCGGTAACAATCTCTGCTATGGGTACCGTCAGCCAGATGCCATGAATACCAAGCAAAAGCGGCAACACAGTAATGCCGACCGCTATCCATATGATCCCTTTGCTCAAAGCGATGAATACCGCCTGCTTCGGAGTGCCAATGGCAGTAAAATAACCGGCTGCAACAATATTTAAGCCATTTACCAGAAAGGCAAATGCATACATTTTGGCACCATACACAGCAAACGCAAGCACCTCTTCATGTCCGTCATTTAAAAATAGCGCAATGACTTCTTTGCTAAAAACAAAAATCGCAATAAAAATTACCAAGCCAATTACAAAAGCAGTAGCAGAAACCAGCTTTAAGGCTTTTTTTACCCGTGCCATCTGACGGCTGCCGTAATTGTAGCTGATGATCGCTCCTACGCCGTCGGATAACCCGAGGAGTACATTGTTGCCAATAAACGACAAGTAACTAATGACCGTAAAGGCAGCCACCCCCATTTCTCCCACATAACGCATCAGCGTAATATTAAATAAAAAAGTGGTAATCCCTGTTCCCATCTCACTTAACCCTTCTGATGAACCGCTGTAGAGAATATGGCGGGCTGTATGTTTATCAAAACTGCCGGCAAACGGTTTTAGCACTGCCTTTTTGCGAAAAAACGGCAAGATTGCCATACCAAATGCAATACTATAGGCAATCCCAGTAGCAATCGCCGCCCCTTTAATACCCAATGCCAGCTTGGCAAGAAGAAGCCAATTCAGTAATATATGACTGCTGACGGCAACCACCAGAGCCAGCATGGCATAAACAGGCATAGCCGTCGTCTTGAGCACATAATCCAACACCATCATGAGCGCCAGAAAGGGCAGAAACATCCCTAAATAACGAATATATGCCGCTACCTGCGGCATTAAATGTTCATTGGCCCCCAGAAAATACGCAATCTGTACAGGAAAGACCACAGCGGCTGCCGTAAACAGCAGCGAAGCTCCAACTGCGAGCACCACCGCTGTTGTAAAGGCGTTATTAGCTTCCACGACACTGCCCGCCCCCAGTTTTCTGCCAATCAAACTTTGTGTCCCAATGCCAATAACCACACTAAGTGCAAACAAGAAACTGCTGAAAGGCATCGCAATATTAACAGAAGCCAAAGCATCGGCCCCTATATAGTGGCCTACAAATAATCCGTCCACAATTGTATTCAAGCCTAAAAACAACATGGCTGCAATGGTCGGAATACTGTAGTGTAAAAATAACTTGTTAATACTTTCTGTACCCAAAATATTTTCTTTCATATAGCTCACCCCTATACAAAAGAATAAACCTTGGAGCAACTCCAAGGTCAAGTAGAATGTAATACAATCCAAATTTCGTAGTAATCAAGACCGTCTTTATGAACACTTGCCAGGTATCGTCCAAGCAAAGGCCCCTCAACTTGCCTGCCCTGCTCTTTCAGCCAAGCCAGTGCTTCAACCAGCACCGCATTTTCTTGACTGGAATAATCTGTACCCAATACCGTATACAGGCAATCCTTTGCCGGCAAAGCAGAGAACTCTTGTTGCTCAGAAACATCAAGTCTGCTCAGCGTATCTTCATCAAAGCTGATGCCAATTTGCGCCAAATCAAAACTCCGATTATTGAGCAGTTCGTCCAGCGGCAGCAGCAAAGTATAGCGAATCGTATTCAGCCAAGTCCGATCCGGCTTCTTATATTGACGAATAATCGTAAGCAGATCCTCCTCCTGTGCGCTCCAAAATTTGCATTTAAATGTGGGCGCCGGAACAATCGAAAACTTGCCGAGATGCTGTTCACATAGTTCATATTGGGCAGTCATTTGCGCGAGCAGTGTCCTTTGCCTAATTAAAGCTTCAATTTTCTCCTCAACAAGTCTCTCATTTTGTATCAGTATCTGTTTAATATCTCCAAGATCCATCGTTGTTACCATCGATCGAATATCTTTAACGGCTACCTCTAGATTACGGAAAAGTAAAATATCCAAAAGAACTACAAGGTCATCATAGGAATAATACCGGTACCCATTATCGCGGTGTCTGCCCGACGAAAGTAATCCGGCCTTCTCATAATAGCGCAACGTATCGGTTGACACATCGAACAGTTTTGCCATTTCACCAATCGTCCATTTATACTTCATATACTTTACCTACCTAATTCTATTAGACTGCCATACTGCGCTAGAACCTGAATCAAACCACAATGACCACAGCCTAACAATTTATACGAGTATTATATCATTTGTTTGTTCACGATTGGGACACAGAACAGTTTAGTTTTATTAGAGATGTTAACTCTAAATTGTTCTTATTTGATCGCCATGTCAAATCTAAAGGGAAGCTACCCTTAATCTAATACTAAGACAGATTATGGGTAGCTTCCCTTTACTGATTTATATACATTATTTTACCAAGGCAAGGTTTCTATTTCAGGTATATGGGATCAGGCTGCATCCTGAAGCTCACTGGAAGGTGCCGCCTGCCACCGGTCATCTGGCAAAAAGTCAATGACTTGCTGCTTGCGTAAAGCTTCAGCGATAATATCCCTAACAGGAATACCCGTATCATGCAGATTCGTCCCTTCCCGGAACATGGTAAATCCATCACCGCCAACGGCCATGAAATCATTGATGACAACTTTGTATTTTTTCTCTGATTGCAGCAAAGTACCGTCTGTTGCCATCACAGCGGCAATACGTACCCCTGCCGGAGAAAGCGTTTCATAGGCTATTTTTAAACCCGAATACTGTAGCATGCCTATTTTTTTATTGCCGATGCCATATTCAAGGACTTGCATAACCTGTGCACCGGTCATCTCTACCGTGAACAAAGTATTGTCAAAGGGCATAACCTCATAAAGATTGCCCATGGTAATGTCTCCGGACATAATCCCGGTACGCAGTCCTCCCGTATTTTGAAAAGCAATATCCGCGCCTGCCGTCTGTCTTAACGTATCCGTTACCCACTGGCCTAAAGTCGTTTGGGCCATTTCATTGCGGTCATGGGGCAAGGCATTGAGAGTATGACCTACCACAATATTTTTAACGGGTGCTATTTCCTTTTGTGAATCCTCAATCATTGCTTTGACTTGTTGATCGGTTAGCTGATCCATAGAAGAAAGGGTTGTAACACTGGCAACCGCAGTTTCAACCTTTCTGTTTCTCTTATTATAGGTAATATCAATCTTTCCTACTGCCCGACCATTATAATAGGCTTGCACCACTGGCACACTATGTACCTGACCAAATACCTCCTGATGGGAATGTCCTGAGATAACGGCATCCAATCCATCTACCTCCTGGGCCAGCTGAACGGCGTCTCCATGAAGATTTCCCTGACTATCCATTTCGCTGCCAAGATGAGTCAACGCTATGATGATTTGTACACCTTGTTTTTTTAATACGGGAACTAACTTGTTGACTGTTGCGATAGGATCTGCAAAAGTGTAATTTTCTATCATTTTCGGATTGGTTTTATAAGCCGTTTCCGGTGTAGCGATACCGATTATACCGATTTTTACTCCTTTACGTTCTAACACAATGTAGGGTTTTACAAAATCAGCTGGTTTCCCTGTCCGCTTATCAATTACATTGGCGCAAATATACGGAAAAGCCGATTGCTGAATACGCTGTTTTAACACATCAATGCCCCAGTCAAATTCATGATTCCCAAGGGTCATAGCATCGAAGTGTGTATAGTTCATTACATCAACCACTGTTTTCCCATACAGAAGGTTGGAATCGGGGCTGCCTTGAAACATGTCTCCGGCACTGACGACTATACTTCCTTTCGGGTTCTGATCCCTGGCTTTCTCAATATAAGCTGCCATTTTAGCCGCTCCCGGATTCTTACCACTTTCCGTTAATGCACCATGAAAGTCATTGATACTTAGAATTTGTAATTGAACGACATCCTGATTCTCGCCCCTACCCTCGGCCATCGCCTGCCCTGAAATGAGCAGCATAGTGAACATCAAAACAGTGGACATCATCCATTTCCTGCAGAAAGATATACGATTCATTGTAGCCCCTCCTCATCGTTATTGCAGAATCCCTATTGAACTGACTCAAAAGTACTATGCAACTCTGTTTCTTCCTATTGTATCCTCTTTCCTGCCAACCATTGCACCAGTAAAATTAAATTATAAGAAGGACACAAGAATTACTTTGGTATCTATTGTGATTGCTTCAGCAGGAAACGCTGATGAGCTTATGGAATAATTACTGGAAACTTAGAGAACTTAAATAGTACGATAATCAATGGATTTTGATAATATTTGAGTGATGATGATAGGATGGTGACGTAGTGAAGGTTACTGTATTAGGATGCGGCCGTTGGGGGACCTTTTTAGCTTGGTATGCGAATCGAGTTGGGCATCAGGTAATGTTATGGGGCAGAGAAAATTCCAAGAATTATTTAAAACTAAAAGAATCTAGAGCGAACGATTATCTAACATTACCACAAGATATTCTATTAAGTAATTCATTAGAAGCAGCAGTATCTTTTGGTGAGATCATTATTATTTCAATTAGCGCTCAGGAGTTACGCTCATTTGCACATGAGATAAGCTTACTGCAAGAGTTAGGTAATAAAATATTTATCTTATGTATGAAAGGCATCGAAGCCAACAGTGGCAAAAGATTATCGCAAGTATTTAGTGAGGAAATGGGAAGGAGCCAAAACATAGCAATTTGGGTAGGTCCAGGCCATGTACAGGATTTTGTTAAGGAAATACCTAATTGTATGGTAATCGGTTCTGATGACATTGAGGTAACAAAAAAAATAGTGGAAGAATTCAACAGTTCCTTAATACGGTTCTATTATGGTCAAGATCTAATTGGAAATGAGATTGGGGCTGCTGCGAAAAATGTGATAGGACTAGCGGCAGGAATGTTAGATGGGTTATGCTATAGCAGTTTGAAAGGTGCACTCATGTCACGAGGCACAAGAGAAATATCACGTCTTGTGAGAGCCATGGGCGGTAATGATACAACGATCTACGGATTAAGTCATTTGGGAGATTATGAGGCAACACTCTTTTCTCCGCATAGCAACAATCGAAGATTTGGGCAAGCCTTTGTAAGTGGTGAAAAATTTGATAAATTAGCGGAAGGTGTTTCTACACTAGAAGCAGTAAGGCATTTAGCACAGAAATATGAAGTAGAACTTCCGATTTGTGATGCTCTCTACGAAATTATTTTTGAGAATGCAGATCCAAAAGAAAAATTACTGGATTTGTTTTTGAGGCCGATTAAGTTTGAGTTTTAGCCGAAAACAAGAGAATGTTAGAAAGTACATTTCCGATATAAATTCGATTTTTTGTAATAACGCAGGAAACGGTAGCATAAACGAGAGGAATCAGCATTACAATGTATGAAAGACTAACAACGACTAAACTTAAGAATGGAGTGATAACGTGAAGATACGATTGTATTTACTACTTACTTACATTTTTTTAGGAATTAGTTTTGGTGCGGCGAATATGGTTTTTGCAGAAAATAGTGTTATTCCTTATCCTTCCGGCTATGATCTTACTAGTGAAGGTGCATCTTCCTATAGCGGTGTGGGTAATGTTAAAGACTCTCCCTATTACAAAGTTGTCGATTTTTACAATATGAAATCAACGGATACGTTAACAATCCTACCAAATTATAAAACCTATCAGCAAACAACAGAAATCACTTGCGGTCCCGCAGCTGCTTTAACTGTGCTGTATTATTCAGGGGACACAAAATGGGATGAACTTAAGATCGCCAAAATAATGGGCACAAAAAAGGCAATCGGTACGGATACGAGTGGGATGGTTACATTCTTCAAGTCTATTGGTTGGGATGTTAAATCCAGTCTAACTACAGCTAAGAAAGATGGCACGACTTTTTCAAGCGTTACCGATTTTAAAGAATTTGTAACCTCGAACTTAAAAAATAATACTCCTATAATGGTGGAAAATATTGATTGGGGTGGACATTGGAGAGTTATTATCGGCTATGATACTATGGGAACAGAGACAGTAGCAGATGATGTCCTTATCTTAGCAGACTCTTATGATACTGCAGATCACTTCCAGGACGGCTACGTTGTTAATCCAGTAGAAAAATTCTACTACATGTGGTTTGACGCCCATATGCTGCCAAAAGGTCAAAAAACACAACAGTGGTTAACAGTCAAAGCTCCTCAATCCTAATGAACAACCAAAACCTATAGAAAATTCATCTTGCCCATGTCTGCCATATACTTATAAGGCATAATACTCCTGCAAAGCTAAGCTCTTTGCAGGAGTATTTATTTTGAAGGATGATTCGAATTACAGTTATACGTCTTAATCGTTCACCTTTTTCACAGCCATCTCCCAAAGCATTTTACTATTTGTATATCGATTCATTTCATATTCTTTTATATATTCAACATCCCACTCTACAAAAAGTTTTTCTAATTGCTCCTTATCAAAAAAACGTTTTAGATTTCCGTCTATATTATAGTAATTCTTCTCTATTGTAATGCCTTTACCCGCTCCATAGTTAGTATCTTTAACTGAGTTAACTCTTAATAATAAAAAGCCGTCTTCTTTTAAAACTCTTTTTATTTCATTCACTATCTCTCTAGTTTCAGCCCAGGAGAAATAATGCAATGACAGATCTGCAATAATTACTTTTACACTCTCACTTTCAAAAGGTAATCCATCCTTCATATCAAAAAGTTTTGTAACCGGATCATCTATAAAAAGTTCTAGCTTCTTTAACGCTTCCTCCGAATAGTCACAGGAAATAATCTCGTAATGGCGTTCATACAAGTACATTGTATCATTTCCAAGCCCACAGCCTAGATCAATTATTGGAGTATCTTTTGAAGCATTTAAGATATGTTTATATTTATCCAACCATAGGTCGTATGTAACTCTTTTATTGTCGCTGGCTATGTACTGTTTATTCCAATATATCCTTGGGTCAGTCATTCTTTTACCTCCAAGAATTATTTGCAAATTTCACGTTATAGCTTCTCTTGGATAAATGCTAATCCCTGCTAACTTTTACATTATAAGTATTATTTTACTAATACATAAGATTCTCCGTCCCTTCGTCTCGAATAGTACATTTACAAAATTACATAGTTTTAAAACTTACAATAAGTTTAACGCTATTGACAAAAGATCAATGTCCTGTGATAATGTATATAATATTACAAGGTTTAATCAATCTTGTAATTTCGACAAACTTAATACTAAAAAGTAATGACTAGGAGCGATGCAATCAATAAGTACTTCAGAGAGCTGGCGGGTGGTGTGAGCCAGAGTAACATTGTTGCAGTCTTCTCACCTAGGAACTCTTTTGGTGAAATAATACCTGCAGGTATTGGTAAGCAAAAGCGCTGCCGAGCGTTATTCGGAAGTCTGTTGATTAACAGGCGTTATGAGTCTAATGTAGGGTGGTACCGCGTATCGTCGCCCCTATCGATGCTTTCAAAAGCATCGATAGGGGCTTTTTGTTTTGTAATGATAGAACGTAGCGGTGATTTGGCAAAGTGTAAATTAGGTATAAGGAAAGGTGGAGAAGAAAAATGATAGGGAAAAAACAAATGTTGAAAAAGAATTGGATCGTGAGCTTTCTAGTACTTTCATTGATGATTCTAATTGGAGGCTGTAGTAGCAGTGAAAAGCCAGCTACCCAAGATCAGACCTCTGCTAAAGGGACCGCGAAGTTAGGAGTTGTTTCTTACCTTACAGGAGCTGGCGCGGCATATGGTGAATCCATTCGTCAAGGTTTAGAGTTATCGAGAGATGAGATCAACGCCAATGGAAAAGTGAAACTAGAACTTATTTTTGAAGATTCTAAGGGCGAGAAAAATGAAGCAATTAATGCAGTAAATAAGCTGATTCATAAAGACAATGTATTAGGAATTATTGGCCCAACACTTAGCGGTGAAATGTTTGCCGTTGGCCCCATTGTCAATCAAGAAGGCATACCTATCATGGGAACCTCTTTGACGGTAGAAGGAATTACTGAAATTGGTGATTATGTTTTCCGTAATTCTTTGCCGGAGTTCGCGGCTATACCTCAATCGGTAAAAAAGGCCAAAGAAAAATATAATTTGAAAAAAGTAGCTGTGATGTATTCCGATAATAACGATTTAGGGGTTGCAGGTTTTAAGATTTTTGAAAAAGCATTGAAGGAAAATGGAATTGAAATGATTGCCGTAGAGACTTTTCAAGATAAAAATACGGACTTCTCTGCTCAGTTGACCAAAATAGCTACCCTTAATCCTGATGCCGTGGTAGTCGCTGGACTGTATCAAGAAGGAGCACTGATTCTAAAAAAAGCACGGGAAATTGGGATCACAGTTCCCATTATCGGCAACAATGGGTTTAATTCACCTCAGCTTATCAAATCCGCTGGCAGTGCAGCAAATGGTGCTGTTGTAGCTAGCCCTTGGTTCCCAGGAAAAGATGATGCAAAGGTTAAGAATTTCATTGCGGCTTATAAAGCGAAATATAATAAAGAGCCTGACCAATTTGCCGCACAGGCATATGATGCATTGCAAATCATGGCAATCGCAATTGAAAAATCAGGATCTGTAACTGACTCCAAAAAATTACGAGATACATTAGCTACGATAAAAGATTATTCTGGTGTGACGGGTAAATTTTCATTTGATGAAAAACGTAATCCAGCCATGGATGTTACTGTACTCGTCGTAAAAGATGGTCAGTTCACGGAATTAAAATAATCAGTAGGCAAGTTTGACTGGGGGGATTTACCTTGTTTTGGCAGCAAATGGTTAACGGCGTCACGCTAGGCAGTACCTATGCTTTGATTGCTTTAGGATATACTTTGATCTTCGGTGTACTGAATATCGTTAATATGGCTCATGGTGAAATCTTTATGTTTGGGGCCTTTATTGGCTTGATTCTAGCTACAAAATTCAATATTGGTATTTTTGGTGCCTTATTAGGAGCCATGGTGGCTGGAGCTGGGCTGGGATACTTAATGGAGCGGCTGGCACTTAGGCCACTCCGGCGCCGCAAAGTGTCAGAACTGGCTCCACTAATTAGCACAATTGGGGTATCTATTTTCTTAGAGAGCTTGGCACTTCGCCTGTTTGGCCCTGAGGCCCAATCTTTTCCCCCAGTCTATTCCACCCAAATTTTTGAGATAGGCGGACTTAAAATCTCCGCAGTGCAAATACTAATTTTAGCCATTTCCTTTGGTTTGATGTTAGTACTACGTTTCTGGTTGTCAAAGACGCAACTAGGCAAGTCAATTCGCGCTACAGCGGAAAATATTGAAACGGCGAATCTGTTAGGTGTTGATACACAAAAAATCATTGTATTAACGGTGATGTTGGCATCCGCCTTGGGGGGCGGTGCAGGAGTTCTTGTCGGTTTGGCATTTAATGCGATCGAACCAACCATGGGAATCACAATGGGATTCAAGGGGCTGGCAGTATTGATTCTAGGAGGCTTAGGTAACATTACTGGAGCCATGGTTGGCGGATTACTACTCGGTGTGGCAGAAGTATTCAGCGTGGCTTATGGCGTCTCTTCTTATCGAGATGCAGTAGCCTTTGGATTAATTATTGTATTGCTATTTATACGTCCCCAAGGGCTTTTTGGCAGTCAAGAGCAGCAAGGAGGACGATAGACATGGATTTTTTATTGAATCCCTATTATTTGCAAATCATAATGTTTATTATCATCAATGCGATTCTGGGCATTAGCATCTATCTGACCCTATCAACAGGGCAATTATCCTTAGGGAATGCTGGATTTATGAGTATTGGAGCCTATGTTTCGGCACTTCTGACCTTGAAGGCTGGCGTACCCCTTTATGTAGCTGTTCCAATCGGTGGTGCTGCTGCGTGCCTGATGGCAGCGGTGATTGGTATTCCTACCACCAGATTACGGGGCATCTATTTAGCAATTGCTACCCTTGGTTTTGGTGAAGTTGTGCGGGTAATCATTCTAAACCTTGGTATCACGAATGGTGCGTTAGGTCTTTCAGGTATTCCTTCGATGAGTGTCATGCTCAGTAAAGGACTCGCTTCTATGGGATTAGCAGCAGGGATTGGTGGAATCAGCGTACGGCAGTTAGGCAGCATTTCCGTCATTCTTATTCTTGCATTGATTTTAGGGTTCTTGGTCTTTTTTGCATTACGCTTAAGTACTTCTCGCCTCGGCAGAGCCTTTGCTGCGATTAAAGCAGATGAGCACGCTGCGGAAGTTTCAGGTATTGATACTCGCTACTATAAACTATTAGCATTTTTTATGGGTGCTTTTGTGGCTGGTATTGCTGGTGGTTTGGCCGCTCATATCACCTTTTATATTGGTCCAAAGGATTTTGCTTACCATCGAGCCGTAGAAATCTTGCTATTTGCTGTTCTTGGTGGTAGCGATGTGGTCTGGGGCCCCCTCTTAGGTTCAGTAATCCTCACATTATTGCCTGAAGTACTGCGCTTTGCTACGGAGTATCGGGAAATGATTTATGGCGGTATTTTGGTGATTATGATGGCTTTTCGCCCTCAAGGGCTTATTAGCGAAGATACTTTGCGCTTTTGGCAAAAAAAACTTACCGCAAAACCACTAGCTTCTAAGCAAGAGGAACTTCCGAGGAGGGCGACAAAATGACCTTAGCAGTTGAGCAAGTAACAAAACAATTCGGAGGTCTGATGGCCTTAGCAGATGTAAATTTCACCGTCAACCCAGGAGAAATTGTCGGAGTCATTGGGCCGAACGGTGCTGGCAAGACTACTTTATTCAATTTGATTACCGGTGTATTGCCACCCAGTTCCGGTAAGATACTTTATCAAAATCGTCCCTTGGTCGGTTTAAAGCCTCATAAAATTACGGAGCTCGGCATTGCTAGAACCTTTCAAAACATCCGGTTGTTCGGTCATCTCACGGCTTTAGATAATGTACTTGTAGGTGCACATTGCCGTACTAGAGCCGGTCTATGGCAAGGCTTGTGGCATACTAAGGCCCAGCAGCAAGAAGAAAAAAACACTCGCGAGAAAGCAAGAGAATTGCTACATTTGGTAGGGATCGGTAAAGATGAAACTTCCCTCGCAGCAGCCTTACCCTATGGCAAGCAACGCCGCTTGGAAATTGCCAGAGCCTTAGCATCTCAGCCCCACTTACTCCTCCTTGATGAACCAGCCGCTGGCATGAATGAGAGTGAGACGGATGATCTACAAGTGCTAATAAAGAAAATCCAGAGTCTGGGCACAGCCATTATCCTGATCGAACACGATATGGGCTTAGTAATGAACATTTGTGATAAATTGGTGGTACTTAACTTTGGCAAAAAAATTGCGGAAGGAATTCCCCAATTTGTGCAGGATAATCCGGCAGTAATAGAAGCCTATTTAGGCAAGGAGGAAGAGTAACATGCTGAAAATTGTACAGCTTGCCGCTGGCTATGGAAATATTAAGGCGCTTAAAAACATTGACCTAACTGTTCCAGCAGGCTCTATCGTCTCCTTGATCGGTGCCAATGGCGCTGGGAAAACCACCGCGATGAAGGTTATTATGGGACTTATTAAACCAGATTCCGGCCGCATCTTGTTTAAAGGGCAACATATTAGTGGTATGGCAACTCATAAGATTGTTAGTACAGGACTTTCTCTTGTGCCTGAGGGACGCAATATATTAACGCGGATGACAGTACTGGAAAACTTAGAGATGGGAGCATGTCAACGTAGAGATAATGAAGTCACGGATGATATGAAGCGCATTTTTCGTCGATTTCCTATCTTGGAAGAACGCAAAGAACAACTGGGAGGAACCCTTTCTGGCGGGCAGCAGCAGATGCTTGCTATCGGCAGAGCCTTAATGGCAAGGCCTGAGCTACTCCTGCTTGATGAACCTTCTATGGGGCTGGCACCATTAGTGGTAGCCGATATCTTTAAGGTAATCCAGGAAATTAACCAAGAAGGAACGACCATCTTACTTGTTGAGCAAAATGTAAGGCAGGCTTTAAAGATCGCCCAATACGCCTATGTGCTAGAAACAGGGAAAATGATTCTTCATGGGCCAGCAAAGGATATAGCGAATAACCCTCGGGTAATGGAAGCCTATCTAGGTGGAAAGAAAACAGGCTAACGATTCGCAAAGCTAATTTAATAGGATTGGAGGAGTTATAGAAATGGATACTATGTATGTTTTTTATGAAGGAAAGATTATTCCGGAGAATGAGGTAAATATCAGTGTGCGATGTAAAGGGTTTAATTACGGTCTTGGCTGCTTTGAAGGAATAAGAGCTTACTGGGATGAGACGGAAAAACAATTGCATGTATTTCGCTTGCGGGAACATTATGAACGCCTTTTGCAGTCTTGTAAAACCTTATTTATCAATATTCCTTATACTGTCGATGAATTATGTCAGGCTACTCTTGAATTACTTAAGAAAAATAACTTTCAGACCACCACTTATATTCGGCCTCTTGCCTTTAAGGGCTCAAACCATATTGCACCTACTCTATTAGATGATGACAATCGGCTTATCATCTACTGTCAGCCTATGGGGAATTTTGCTGGCAAAGATGAACTTCGCGCTGCCTTTACTACGTGGGAACGTTTAGGAGACAATATGATACCACCCCGTTCCAAACCAACAGCTGCTTATCTCAATTCTGCATTAGCCTCTATAGAAGTTGTAAGCAAAGGGTATGATGAGGCCTTATTTCTAACACGAAATGGGCATGTTTGCGAAGGCCCAGGAGAAAATGTATTCATGGTACGTAATGGAAAGATAATTACGCCACCACCTGCTGACAACATTCTTGAAGGCATTACTAGAGACACGGTTATGCTATTAGCCCGCCAGGAGTTAGGAATAGAAGTTGTCGAGCGCAGCATTACCAGAACAGAGTTATATGGGGCAGATGAAGTCTTCTTTAGTGGCACTGCGATGGAGGTTGTCTCTGTTGTTGAATTGGATGATCGGAAAATTGGTAATGGTCATAAAGGACCTATCTGCGAAAAACTGAAAGAATTATTCTTTAAAACTACCATTGCTAAGATAGAAAAATATGCGGATTTCTGCACACCCGTTTATCCGATGACTAAACCGCTCTAAGACTCCCATCTTCTATAAGTGGGAGTTAAGAGCGGCTAAGTCCCTGGATAAGTGCGACTAAGATTCAGATGGAGTTAAAACTCCATCTGAATCAAGTCTTCTTTATCCAAAGACAAAGTAATATAGGGCTTATAAAATAAACCTGCAACAGAAACTAAAATTCCTGCAAGAACTCCTAAGAGATCTTGCAGGAATTTGTATTTTAATGGGAAATACATTATAAAGGATAATTTTTTATTTAACTAAAAACAGTAAAAAGAGAGGTTACAATCATGAAATTTAAAAAATCGTTTTATCGATTCTTAGTTGTAGTACTTATGCTGAATCTAACAATAGCAGTTTGTGGGGCTTCTGAAAAAATCAGTCCCGATTTGATAAAGTTCCAAGGGACGGGCTGGGAAACCGATACCAAAGGGGTAAATATTTTTATTGGAACTCTTCAGAATACTGCTGGTAGAGATGTCGAATTTATTGGTCTTAGGTGTGCTTTTATTGATGGAAAGGGCGTGGAACTTGATCATGGCCTTGTAATTGTCCGCGACGTTGCAAAAAATGAACTGGCTAAATTTAAGTTTTATCCACCTGCTCCTGCTGGAACAGTTACCGCTACAATCACCGAAGTAGACGCCTATGCAAAATAGTCTGATCAACGTTGGAGATTTATAGCAATAGAGGCCAACTATCTAAAACACCCCCAATGTGTTTGGATAGTTGGCCTCTATTAATACGTCCTATATGTTATTTCCCTTGCTATTCGCCGAGAGTTTTAGCATTGCATCAGCGATTTCCTGCCCATTAATCAATAGCACAATTTTATGCTCACCGGGATAATGACGCCGGGTTGTCAGATCTGCCCAGTGATGCCTCCGCGTGGCACTCAGCTCTGCACCGCCGGGTACCGTCTTATCAGATAACAGAAAGAGTTTACGTGATAAACGTCCCCCTGCCTTCACAAAATCGATCCCGTATTCAATACGGACGTGTATTGCCTCACCTTCCCGAATACAAAGCTGGTATCGCAATTCAGAGCTCTCGCCGATCATTAAAGCTTGCGGTTCCACCAACAAGGAAGCGCTGGTTGTGAGTGAAGCCCCACTTTCCATTTGCGCATAACCAAATAGAGCCAGGGCTTCAGGATCAGCTTTACGAATCAAGGTTCGGCAGCCTTGCCGGAGGATCCAGTCCGTATAGGAATGCACACCTTTCCAAAGGCACGCTATTTCAAGCACAACCGAAGGATGATCCTTTGCTATGTCGTTTAAATTATTAGCAACGCTTTTGCGCACATAAAGGGAAGGATCGGTCTTCAATAGCTCCAATATCTGAAGAACTGGAGAAGGATCCCGCTTGAACACGGAAAGTGCTTCTCCCCAGGGCAAACGGGGCCGGCACCCCTCGCTGGCAAGCCGCCGAACATGCTCGTTTGGATGTTGCGCCCATTTTACCATCTGGCGCATCATCTTCTCGGGATTGCGCATTATAAATGGCCTTACAGCAAATTCCGAGGACGACTTTATCGTAAACCGTTCTAGTGCTTCCATAGAAAGCTCCCAATGTTCCTCCGCCTGACCATACACCGCTACAAAATCAGGAAAGAACAAATAAGGAAACCCAATACACTCCTCGTCAATCGCGTATAGTATGCCCAGAACCTCTTCATATTTTGCTGGCAAAAACCGCCCAAGACTCTCAGTAATCTTCCTCATTCTTGCCTTCAAGGCAAGTCCGTCCCATGTATTGTCTAGTAAACTTCCTATAAAACCCTCTATATCAAAATCACTATATACGACATATATCTTTTTGCAAAATTGACGCAAAAAATCCTCATTGTACATGGCCTTCAAAGGTTCTGCCATAATCTATTTCCTCCTTGTGGCGATTTATCACCAGTCAATGGGCTCTTAACCTGGTAATTTTGTTTTTTCTTCATTTTCATCACCTAATTAATTATAGCATTAATATAGCTATCAGTAATAACAAAGAAGGCACAGAGCCATTACTACGTCTATCCTTACTTGCTGAAGGCTTTTTTTTGTGGTAGAATTCAAATGTAAAATTATTCCACGGAAAGGGAGTCCTTAGATGTATCTATGTAAATATTTTCTTATTACGATTATTTTCTTTTCCTATTTTATCGGCAAACAATTGCCGCCATCTTTTGGTTGGGAAAATAGTCCATTAGAGTGGTCACAAGTCGTAATTCTTCTCATGGGAGCATTACTGACTGTCAAATGGCGCCAGGAGGCTAAATCTACTGCACGATATCATCATGCCCGTTTCTTGACTTGGGCAATCCCCCTATGGCTATTAATGGCCGGCCGGGAAATGAGCTGGGGCAGGGTCTTCTATCCTCTAGGTATCAATGCAACTACTGGCCCCTTCTTTATACCTGTCTCTCAGCTGCCTTATGCGCCAATCGTATATCCTATAATTGGAGTGGTTATCCTGTTATGGCTGTTTGCGGTTACGAAGTATAAATTACTTGCAATCCCATATCAACTATTTCAGCAAGGCCACTTCCCTATTGGTGAATTCCTGCTAGTCATTCTCGCCTTTGTCGTCGCCAATATCGCCGAAAAGTTGATGCACTTCGAAATCATGGAAGAAATCGTGGAATGCGTAGCTTATCTTTCGATTCTCCTCACGGAATATCGCATAAAAACTACCCTACAACAATCAACTAAAACCAAAGATGAGAATTTTTTTTAACTTGGATTGACTCCTTAGTCAATCCAAGTTCCTTTGGTTAGTTTCGCAGCAAAATAAAACCCTTACTATGTATATAACTCCTATTATATACATAGTAAGGGTAAGTTAGAGAAAGTCTATTTGAGCAGCTTCTCAATATCTTTTTTCATACTTAAAGGTGCAGTTGTTGGTTCGTAACGTCCTACAACGTTCCCTTCCCGATCAATAAGGAACTTAGTAAAGTTCCACTTAATGTCATTTCCTTCAAGAAATTCTGGAAACTTCTCTTGCAAAACGCCTTGCAACTTTCCACCAATGGGATGATTCAAATCAAAACCTACGAATGGTGCTTTTTCCGTCAAATAGGTAAATAACGGATGAGCGCCTTTTCCACGAACATCCATCTTTTCAAAGAGGGGAAATGTAACCCCATAATTAATTTGGCAAAAATTATGAACTTCGGTATTACTTCCTGGCTCTTGCTCGGCAAACTGGTTGCTCGGAAAACCCAAAACGACCAAACCCTGTTCCTGATATGTTTTATAAAGTTCTTGCAACTCCTCATACTGGGGAGTAAATCCACACTTACTAGCCGTGTTGGCGATCAGTAAGACCTTACCCTTATAATCTGCCAAGGATACTTCTTTACCATCAATGGACTTCATTTTGAAATCATAAATCCCCATAACTGCCCACTCCTTTTCCTATACTTTATTCGATTATAGTATAATCGAAAGGCATTTCACTATACGATATTCAATGAAAAACATCATATACATGATTCTTAAGTATTACCTCAACAGGATTTATTATAATCGACCATAATTCCTACGCCAAAGTGAACATAAATATCTGGATAATCTGTGAGAGGTATCCAATAACCAATGATCTCCTTTCCTCCCACTTCACTTTTCGAGTAGGTTGCTTTATTCGTTGCTATAGCCTGGTTAGCTAAGCACCCTTTATGCCGTTCAGACCCACCTAACTCTGAGCACTTTCCCCCTACGACCCCTCCAGCATTACGACAAGCATTATTTACAGCTAAAATCTCTCTGCTTTTATGTATTAGCATGACCGCCTCAGGGAAATTATCCCACATCATATGAAAGGCTTCTATTACTTTTGCTTCCATTTTTTATCCCCCTACTTTTTTTATCAAACTTCACTACTAATAATGACGTGACATTACTTAGTTTATTGCATGAGAAGGTATCCTTTTCACTATTTTATCCAAACTTTTTTATAGATCCTAACGTAGTAGCAAACGCGGATCGTGAGAGTTTATAATGTACTAAATTTAATAAAGAAAGTAGTTCCTTCTGGGGATGAATTTGCAGTTATTTTTGCATTATGTCTTTGAGCAATACGGTAGCATACGGACAATCCTATCCCTGTCCCATTTTCCTTTGTAGTAACAAAAGGAGTGCCAAGTTTCCTAAGTACTTCCTCGGGTATTCCTGTTCCTGTATCTTGAATTGTAAGCACAACATTCTCCCCTTCAAGATATGTCTGTATCATTATTTTTCCGCAGGAAGTCATTGCTTCAAAACCATTCCGCGTTAAATTTAAGATAAGTTGTCTTATTTCATTCTTGTCCATTGGTATATCCGGTATATTACTGGTTTTAAATTGAATTTCATGGCCCATACGAAAGGCATCCGCTTGCAGTAAAGGAGATAGTACATGAATAATTTCGTTTAAGCTATCTGATTTAATCTCTGAAACCTTATCTTTTGCTAATGACAAGAATTCCGTAATAATTGAATTGGCTCTATCTAATTCATCTATCATGGTTTGAATTTGCCTATAATAATTGCCAAAATCCTCTTTCCTAAGAAACAGTTGTAAATAACCTCGTACGGTTGTCATAGGATTGCGTACCTCATGGCTTATGCCTGCAGCCATTTCTCCCACCGTATTTAGCGTTTCAAGGCGGGTTAATTCCTCTTCCATCCTTTTCGTTTCTGTAATATCTAAGTTTAATTCCATGACTGAATATGACCCGGGAGTATTTTTTAAGAGCCAGCAGCTCCTACAAATAATCTTACCCCCGTCTTTACGGGTATGTATTAATTCGCCTTCCCATCGACCTTTATTTACTAAAATCTGATTGATTTCTTCAAATGGCTCAGGAAACTGGGGGCTGAGTATTTCCTGTATATATTTCCCTATAGCCTCATCCTTAGTCCATCCATATAATTCCTCGGCTTTTCTATTCCAGAAGGTAATAACGCCTTCCATATTTCTAATGATTGTTGTTTCGGGGTCTAGGTCTAATAATCGGATCTCTTCGCGGAGTAGCATCTGGTTTTCTATTGCATCCTGTAAAATAAAAAATATTTTAAAACAAATATAAGAACCGATAGGAACTAATAGGAATAAAGGCACTGCTACTTTGGTGGTAACCTGCAACGCTGACGGGCTCCATGGAGGAACTATCAACAGTATAATTATAACGACAGTTGTAAGACTTCCCCCTAAAAGCACGTGCTGTTTAAATGCCCAATTTTCAATTTTAAACTTTCTTAAATAAAAACCAATCATAGCAAAAATAAAAATTGTAATTACTCCGGTCCAGGAACCAGCTCCTCCCTGTGACCACCGATAGAATCCACTTATACATGCCGCTACCATTGCGGGAACGAATCCACCAAAAAAACCTGCTAAGGTCATAGTTAAATACCGAAAATCTATGAATCTGCCAGGCTCTATCAAAATGCTATTTTGCATGGTATATATTGTTCCAATCCCAAGCAAGATGCCCCATACAAAATTCCGATGTTTAGGATACTTTGAGCCAATATAAGACCCACTTGAAGCAATTCCAATTACTATGATTATGTTCTCTAGAAAGGAAAGTATAAAATCCACCAACATCACCCCTAGCAAGTACACTTCTACAAAAACTCAAAAAATCCTATTAATTATGTAAATAAATGTATTACGTGGTAACCCTTGGTATTCATTAAGTTGTAGTAAAAAAGCTTTGTCTGCTTTACTTCAGACCTTGTTGATTTTCTGTATAAAAAAATGTACCTCATGATAGATTTTTACTTATCTACCACAGGGTACATTTTATCTAAACTTATGAGTTGGGTGCGACTGGATAACAGCTTCTTCGGGTTAACTGATTCTTAGTAAATTCAGTTGATCTAAGTTTTGCCGCAAATGAAAATATACCACATGATCCAATACCGCTTGTAACTCTTCAGACAGATCCACAAAATTACAACCAAAGTTATTGTTCTGTTGCCAAATAACTTTTGCTACGACATTCATGTTCCCCAGCCCATTTGATAAATTCAGCCGAAGTAAGGAATTAAGCTCCAAATGAGATTCTGATTGCAACAATATCCCTTCTATACTGATATTAGTCGCAATAGCATCCATAGGATGGTCAGAATCGTCGAGCAAAATTTTCACAGGCTCATTGACATCGGCACGAGGAAAACTTCGATTATCATTCTCGACTACTGCTCCCCGCTCCGCAAGAGCCTTTTCGACCCAAGTGCGATCCCATGACATAGTTGCTATCTCTTCCAATGTTTGCATTTCAGCTCGGGATTTAGCCCTGGATTTTTCTAATAACTCTGCGGCATCACGCGGGTTAATAACAACAATACCATCTTCGTCGCCGACCAAGATATCACCAGGGTTTACAACTACGCCGCCACAAGCGACAGGGACATTAATTTCACCAGGTCCGTCTTTATAGGGACCTGCGGGAGTTACTCCTGCAGCATAGATAGGTAAGCCCATTTTTTTTAACGCCCCTATATCACGAATCGCCCCATCAATTATAAAACCACCAATACCTCTTTGCATTGCCCACAAAGCCATCAATTCTCCCATAATAGCGTTTGTCAAATCGCCTTGCGCATCTACTACCACAATATCGCCGGGTTTTGCAAGATCAAGTGCTCTATGCAGCATAAGATTATCGCCAGGACGTGCCTTAACAGTAAAAGCCGGTCCAAGTAATGGCATGTCATTGATTGGACGAATTTTAGCATCCATACAAGACATTCGGTTCATATTATCTGCGATATTAGCTACTGGTATTCCTGCAAATCCTTCAATTAAAGCCTTGGGCGGTCGATTACTATGTGTAAAAATGCGTAATCCAACATTCGACATAATTCATCTCTCCATTCTTTTTTATCGGTTATTTAGCAGGTAATTTTAGATTCTATGACCGATTTTCTCATACTAGATTATTAGGCATTTTCGCTTTTTCGACTTTTTCAATGTTTTCAAAGGATAGACGAAGAACATTTTCTAAAACATCGCGGGTTCCACCACCTACATGGGGGGTAGCTAACACATTTGTAAATTGTAATAATGGATTATCTGCCTGCATTGGCTCTGAAGACCATGTATCCATGCCTACGCCAAGAAGGTTACCTGTTTTCAACGCTTGTACCAGAGCCTTTTCATCAATGATATTGCCACGAGCTACATTAATTAGAATCGCATTGGGCTTCATGAGGTTTAGCTCTGTTTCACCAATCAAATTTCGGGTTTCTGCGAGTAGCGGAATGTGTAGACTCACAATATCAGAAATTGTTAAGAGTTCTCTAAAGGAAGTATAGGAGATTCCCAACTTGTTTTCGTCTTCAATTGAAAGTCGGTTTCTATTAAAATAAATTACATTGGTTCCAAACCCTTTTGACAACAGAGCCACTTTTTTTCCGATATTGCCCATACCGATAATCCCATGGGTTTTCCCCTTCATTTCGAACATAAATGGACGATGTTCCCACATGAGCCATTTCCCTTGCTTCGTTTCTTGATCTAAAAAATGAAGCTTGCGATAGAGACATAAAATCATACCGATTGTCATTTCGGCAACACTAGATGAATTTGCCCCTGGGGTGCTGGCGACTAAAATACCCCTTTCTTCTGCAGCTTCTAGATCAATATTATCAACGCCACTGCCTGTTTTTTGAATCAATTTTAAGTTAGGGGCCTTCCCTATAATACTTCGTGTAATCGGAAAAGCGGCAGTAATAAAATAATGTGCCCTCGATAAAAAATGTTCTTTTTGACTATCATTTAGATCATGCCAATAGACTATTTCTGTAGTAGGTTCCTTATAGGTTTCAATCATCTTATGTATTTCAGGTGATACTTTTTCAAAATAAATTACAGTTATAGTCATTTTCTATCCTCCGTTTAAAAAGTGAATATATGCCGTATACCTGTTATACCTAAATCTTAAACTTGGATACAATGTCCTGCAAATTTCCTGCCATTTGAGACAGATCCGTGCTGGAAGAAGCAATCTCCTGAATAGATGCAGTTTGTTCTTCTGTAGCTGCTAATACAGTTTGTGCTTGACCTGTCGCATCCTTACTAATCTTCGTAATTTCCTTTACTGAAGATACGATTTGTTGGCTACCGTTAGCCATCTGCTCAATGGCTGCAGAAATTTCACGGATTTGATCCGACTCTTCTTCAATAAGTAAAGCAATCTCGTTAAAAGATTGTCCCGCGGCTATGGCAACTTCTGTACCTTTTCTTACCTCATCAGTTCCATCATTCATTGCTAGTACAGCCTTAGTCGTATCTGCCTGAATTTCTCCAATCAAAGCAGCAATCTCTTTCGCAGCTCCTTGAGACTGTTCCGCGAGTTTTCTAACCTCCTCAGCTACCACAGCAAAACCACGGCCTTGTTCACCAGCACGAGCAGCTTCAATAGCAGCGTTTAAGGCTAATAGATTCGTTTGACCGGCTATTCCCGCAATAGTATCAACGATTTGCCCGATTTCCTTAGAACGTTCACCAAGTTTAGCTACTACTTGTGCTGAATTATTCACTGAAGTTTCAATATTCGTCATCTGACTCGTAACTTTCTGGACAGCCTTACCACCTTCTTGAGCAGTATTTGATGTTTTCTCGGCTGTAGCAGAAGCGCTGCCAGTATTAGCAGCGATTTGTTGAAGACCCGCAGACATTTGTTCAACGATATGCATTGTGTTATCTACAGCCTGCATTTGATGTGTTGTCCCGTCAGTCACACCTGTTATTGCAGTTGATACTTGATTTGCCGCCTGAGATAATTGTTCTGTGCTTGCTGTAAGCTCTTCAGAGGAAGCCGATACTATTTCACTTGCCTCCTGAACTTTCACAATCATTTGTCTAAAATTCCCAATAGACGTTGATAGGGCCTTCGCCAAAATACCAATCTCGTCATTAGATGAAGAAGTAATAGCTACAGAGAGATCCCCGTCACCAATCTTCGCAACTTGCCTAGAAATCTCTTCAATTGGACGTAATAGTCTAATAAGGAATATCCATGCAACTAACCCGACAACAAGAAGAGCCACTAAAAGAGAAATCACCATAGTAGTAAGGCTAGCATAAAAGTCACTGATAATTTCACTCTTAGGCATACTAACAATTACCACCCAGGGGGTATTCTTAATTGGTACAGCTAAGGCCAAAGAGTCTCGACCGATAGAATCGGGGTAAGGGATTAATTTCCCCGAATTCTCGAGTAAAGAATGTAACATATTTTCAGGAACTTTTATTTGTTCTTTTATTAAATCTTTATTCGTGTGAGCTAGTATTGATCCATCTTGAGCAACAATACCTGCCACTCCAGTTTCACCCACTTTGACTTGCTCGAGAAAATTTTGTAGGGTTTCTAAGGAGATTGACTGAGCAACAAATCCCGCCATTTTACCGTCCTGTGTTTTGACAGGTTGTGTAACTATGACTGAGGGTATTCCTGATGCCCTGTTCACTATTACATCGCTAATGTGTGACTTTTGATCCTTCATCGTGTCTTTAAAAAAATCCCGGTCAGCCACACTTCCCCCTATTGTTTTTGCATCGTAGGGAGCTATGGCAAATCGTGCGCCCGCAGAATTGATAAATACCAGACGATCAACTCCCCATGTGGCTGCGAAATATGCATTGATCTTATCTTGTACACGGGAAGCATCTCCAGATTTAAGGTCAAGATCTTCACTATAATATTTACCGCTTCTTGAAAATGAAGCAAATAATTCACTTGTCTCACCCGCCAGCTGAGAAGCCTGGCCATTCATTGCCACTTGATTGTTATTCAATGTTCTTCCATAGAGAACATACATACCTGACCCTCCGACGATAAGCCCTGTCATAAGAAGGGCAATCACTAACAACGTAACGGTTTTTGCTTTAATAGACATATCTTATTCTCCTTTATTAAAAACTAAATACTAATTTATTTGTAAATGATCTCATGCATTTATAATTCCTGCGAAGTTGCTAGTTATGGAATACTTCAACCGTAATCTACATGCATAATTTCATTAAGAAATCAAAAATTCCCAGACGAATGCCTGGGTTTCAATACCTTTTTCAAGGGAAACCTGGCAATCATAGACCAAATGTCCTTAGACCCATAGCTTTGCGTCCCTACCTTTCAGTAAGTTTGCCAAATATGTAATTTTCTACATTTACAATATCATAATTATAAGACTAATAAATTATTATAATATTAACGTTTGGTTAATATTACTAAAAATATGGCGTGTAATTACCTCTAGTATGGAATATAATGATTGATATTGATAACGATTATCAATATCAATCATTATATTCCATACTGTTTAATTTTGTCAACACTTCAATTGCCTTCCTGAAAATAAAAAAAGCCGTCGCAATAACCTGCGAAGGCATGAATTTATATATGTTATTGCTTATCTTATAGAGAGTAATGTGACAACTAAAAGCGTCAATCACGCCTGGATCATTTCAAGAAAGGCTTCATTGACAAACTACTGTTCCTCCCAGTTCTTCAACCAGCCTAATTACTTTTTCTGAGCCTAGCCCAACAGGTACACCAGTAAGTAAAATACGTGGCCCTGTATTATGCCTGTTTTGCTCTAAACCAACTTTAATAGCAGCGTTCAGTTCTTCCAGCATAGTTGTAACTTTTGCTTTCCTTAAGTTCTTGTTTGGTTCCGCATAAAGAAACGGGATAAGCACCAGCTGCCAAGATCAATTTAATACTATATCTTTTGCAGTTCGTCGGTATCATAAAAAAGGTTGCTGATACCTCTATTCATGCTTAATTAGCTCTAATTACATAACATTGAACACCTTCATGTACATAACCATTTCTCCCTGTTCCAAGCTCTCTAAAATTAGTGGTATAGAAGTGATCTCCCGTTGAGCTATTGTAGTACCGGTGTAAAGCTATCGTCCGCGGATGGCGTGAACTATAGACATAACCTTCGATACCTTCGTATACATAAGAATCATTCCCTCTACCAAGCTCATCAAAGTTGGTAGTGTAGAAGTGATCTCCATTTGAGCTGCTCCAGTATCTATGCAAAGGGACTGTCCCCGAAATATGAGATTTGTATACATAGCCCTCGACACCTTCATGTACATAGCCGTTGTTCCCTTCTCCAAGCTCATCGAAATCAGTGGTATAGAAGTGATCACCTGTTGAACTATTGAAGTATCGGTGTAAAGGCTCTATATTCGGACGATGTGAGGCGTAAACATTTAAGCCTGGCAATAATAAAAACATACCCACCAGAATAAAAATAAAATTCTTCTTCATTATCGAACTTCCTTTCAGCGTAGTTTACGAATACGATTGCATTCAAGTAAATCCTCAGATTGAGAACCACTAATTTGCCTCTATTTTTTTATCATAGGTAGAATTTTTCAAGTTACATCAAATTAGCCATATTGCAATTCTAATTTTAAAAACGGCAATGTCATGCATTTCATTCTCAACAAGGTCACTCATTGTGATTGATCTATTATGTAGCGGCTAAGCTTCTATTACTGATACGCTAAAACCTATTTGCATTATCACTCCCCTTAATTTGTTATTTAAGCATAACATTAGAATATGACAAAATTATGACGGAATAGTAAATTTTACATACAACCGTATATCGATTCAATAGATATGTGTTCCTATATATATATCGTCTTTCATTGACATACATTCCGCATTGACGATAAATTAACTACAAATATAAATTTCTTTCCTATTTTTTATCTGCACATATAAGCTGAATATTCGATAGACAAAAAAGCACCGCCCTACCAATTAAGGAGGACGGAGCGGTGGTGAGTTGGTAGATAAATCTGTAATGACCTATTGATTATTGTACATAATTATCAGCAAGAAGTAGTGTCATCGAAATCTGGAAATAAAAGAATGAATAGGCTGATGATCAAAATTATGAACCATATTCCCCTATTAAATGAATTAAAAAACATATCAATTTCTCCTTTCAAATTGACTTGAAATAACTAATGTTGATATAATATCTTATTCAAAAAATTCTTATATGGTAACTAATTTTATATTTCTCATTCATTAAAAGCCGTCTCAAACGAAAGAAAAACGGTGTTTTAATAATAACCTCCAATTTAATCATATTATTTCGGGGCTAATGTATGGTTTACCCTGTGCAATTTGGGGATTATCTGTGGGTAACATCATATAAATCACTTTCACACCTTCTCTTAATATTAATTGTGTGTTTTACTGATGGGCTTGTTCTGTATTGTTTAAAATAGATTTGGCCACTAGCAATACAAGACATGAAAAAAGAGCCTTACGGCCCTTATTTTATTTCTTTATAGATATCATATCTGTCAATTTCTTTTAATTTTTCTTTCGCATCTTCTAAGGTTTCCCCAAGTGATATTCTCTTCATGTCGGTTATTGTTATCAAGATATATTCATTATTGAAATATACTATTTGTTCACTCTTGTCGTCGTTTGCCCAAATAATCACTGCCCCAGCCATACTATCATCTCCTCTATTTTTGACTATACTTCGGTGAACAGTAATAAATTCCTGCAATAAATAGAACTGCCCTTCTCTGATTGACTTAACTCTCTGCAAAATCTTTTAACTACCGCTTTCTCCTTTAACTTATTGCTTTAATGTGGTATAATGGCATCACCATCGTTTATTGGTACGGAAGCAGTCCACTTTACTTTTTCACAAAGGTAGAGCTGGGCTGTTTCTTTTTATATTTTCAGAACAAATTGGCAATGTCTGTTGAAAAACGTCAGCAGAGCCAATGGAAGTAATTGAAACGAAATAACAATAGACGGACTTCCTTAATAGGAAATCCGTCTTATTTTTAAACTGATTTTAGTACTCGCTGCGACATGTTTTTTTATTACGCTCTATTTTGTATCCTGCGATCTACTCTACAAGAGTATATCCTATACTCATTTTCTAAATATCGTGCAAAGTAATGTAGCACACATCTACACCGTATCAACGCTGATCGTGTTGATCTGGTTGACCTGGTTGAGGTGGTTGAGGTGGGTCTTGTGGTTGTGGCTGCGGTTTATGTTTTTCAGGTTTATGCTGGTCTGGTTGAGGTGATTGATCATCACCCGCATACATCTGATGATTTGCATTTGACCAATTTGCTTGAATACTATGAGCACTTACTATTGAAGACAGAGATAAAATAAGCATAGCAAGCATTACAACTAACAATTTTTTCATTATTAAATAACCTCCCTTTGTATAGCTAAATTATAATAATATAATGTGACAAACACGTTACAAAAATGTTACATATTCCCAACTAAATAAAAAATTGCTTGTATTATCTCTTGTTCATAGTTCACTTAATCACCACTCATATTTTGCATCTTTTTTACATACTACGTATTGAGTAAGTACCAGATCTATTTTGAAAAAAGCTTCTGTGACTTGACCTCAGTGCCACTTTTACCACTTTAATGTTGCAAATTTCCTATGCTCTATATCCAGCACTGCATTTATAGCAATGTTAAGAAATTACCCCTTACAAATTTTCATAGGACTTAGCTCCCTTTCTTCGAAGTTTGACGATGGAGGAGGTGATATCATGAATGCAAAAAATTTTTTTTTAACGATGTTTTGTGCAATTCCAAAAGGAATGGAATTGGCAAATGAAGCTGATAAGTACGAAGTGACATTCCTTACAAATATTGGTTTTATTCAAGGAACAATTGACAACGAATTTATTAAACCGTTTGAGGATATTGGTCAGAAAATTACGGAAGAGTTTACACGAAAAAGTGTATATGCAGAAAGCTTAACTAATGGCGATATTATTCCATTGAAAGATGTAGTTGTTTGCCAGCCTACTGGCTGCCAAATTAGCTTGCCTTCTCTAGTTCTTTTTGCAGATCAAGTAGTTGGTGTAACAATTGCGAGACCGATTTTTTCATGATAGAAATCTTTTAAAATTATGTGATGAATTCGAAAGAATACAGGTCCAGAAGAGTTAATAGAGATCTCCTACCTACCATGCTGATGTTTATTTATTGCCTTCTAAACACAAAAAAGCCTTCCGGCAAAATGCCGGAAGGCTTGAATTTCTTGGAGCGGGTGAAGAGATTCGAACTCTCGACCCACGGCTTGGGAAGGCGCTTTTGGCATTATGTTTGTAAAAATTCGAGTCATTGCACCACAACGTTTAACCTGTATTATCTATGTTCTATTACATTTTGCTTTAAAATGGGCCATACATTTCATGTCATTTCGGTGCAATATAATTAACCCTGTTGCGCCATGCGTTTTTATTCTGCTCTATTTTGCATCCTGCGATCTACTCATTACGAATGTTCAAACCACGTATTCCTGTATATCGGCTTTAACTAATACACATTCCGTAGTAACAATAAATTCAACTACAGAATGCAAATTATTTCTCATTCTTTATCCGTACGTATAAACTGAATTTTAGATAGGTATAAAATAAAAGCCATCCGTTACAAAGGGCTCTCCTTCATTATACACCTACCAAATTTCACCTTACGCTCAATATTCGTATTTCTCCCACATTTCATTTTCATATATCTCAATATATGCCAACCCATACTTTAATTGCCATTGAACAACTTTATCACGGGCTTCATCAGTATTTGAACCAGGCGGTAATTCAAAAAAATAATAGTTGTTCTTGGACTTCTCATAAGCTACTACTCTAATTTTATTATTAATCATTTTAATTCTCCCTATGGGGACAAATCCCTATTGCCCTGTTATTTTTTTACGTCTCTCAAAATCAACTAACTCTCTAATTTTAGCATGAGTCATAATTTCTAGTTCTCTAGTAAGATCCCCTAGTAGTATCTCTATCTGCTCTTCACTAGCCTCAGTAAAGTATTTTTTCGCTAATTGTTTTAATTCTTCATAATTCAGCATTTTTATGCACTTCCTATTTTATAGTAATTATTATTAATTCGATATTAGTATATTTACCCCTTGTAATCAATATTATTTTTTCTCAATAAACCACTTTCCCTCTTCAGCGAATACATAAACTTATTTGTTGCAGATCCTGCAAGTATACCGTATTCCTAGACCACCGCCCTTCAATGATAGTGCCTGTCGCACATCTCTAAAACTGTATCAATTTCAAATACTGACCCGTCTTCCCATTTGATAGTTATTGGCCTGACTTTACCATCTATGTAATGCTCTGCTATGATTTTCAAGAAAACTTTACTCACATTCAACACCTCATACGGAATATAAAGAACATATGTTCGTCTATAATTATAGAGTTTAAACACCTGTAAATCAAGTAGCAGATGTTTAAAAATTTTAAAAATCGCCTCGCCACGAAAGGCACAACGGCAACAGTCTTATCCGTACAAAACTATCATCTAATGATGCAGTAAATTATATCCATATGCAAAATCAAAAGCACCGCCCTACCAATTAGGTTAGACGGTGCTTTACTATATTAAAACATACTTTTCAATCCCAACTTTTCTTTTTTAGCTAAAATAAAGAAAATCCCAGTAGCCGAGGCTACCTGTCAACCAGAAAATAATCACTAGTATGATTTTAGTATCCGATTGCAAACCAATTACCTTTTGAATTTGTAACACTATCGACATCATAATCACCAATAAGTGTACAACCATTCGCAGTAATATTGGTAGCATATATAGCTAAAGTACCACTTACTATACTCTTATAATCTATAGTCGCCTGCACTTGAAAACATGCTGTTGGAAACGGAATTGGAAATGTTAATGACGTACTTGTTTGATTAATAGGAACTGTTAAGCTCCCCCACTGGATAATTAAACCGCTTCCAAGCTTCTGATAACCGTTAGCATTAAAACTATGGCCAGTATCAAAATTATTAGTTGCAATTGCATCTTGAACTTCACTCCAATGATGGCCATCAAGTGTATCTGCATTACCAGCACTTGTTGCGTAGGCTGCACTATCTGCACTGGTCACATCTACAGTTATACTTGCATTCCCTGAACCATCGAATGTTGTACTACCTGTGGCATCACCTGCAAGAGATATGGTTCTAGCTGTAGCTAATTTAGTTGCTGTAGCAGCATTACCGGTTACAGATACAGCTAAACTTGTCGGGTTCGTTCCCGCAGTAACCCTTCCTTTCGCGTCAACGGTAACAGAAGTATATGATCCTGCTGTTACACCGCTAGCAGCCAACGTAGTTGGTATAGAGATATTTGCACTACCATCGAACGACGTTGCCACCCCCATAACATCACCTGTAGTCGCAATAGTCCTTGCATTAACTAGTTTTGTAGCTGTATCAGCATTCCCACCATTAGCTTCTGCTATGATAGTTATATCTGCAGAACCATCAAAAGCTACACCGTTAACCGTATGAGCTGTTGCTAATTTTGTTGCAGTATCTGCATTTGTTGCACTATCAGCCTGCGCCGCACTTGCTACCTGTCCAATAACAGCAATCGTCACTTTTTCGCTTACCGTATCAGCAGTTAGCGCAATGTTTGTTCCTGCTGCTAATTCCAATATATCAGTTTGACTGTCTGCTTGAATGGTTGTACCATTCACCACTACATTAGAAAAAGCATTTTGGTTAACTTGGGCACCGGTTTCAATACCATCAAGTTTTACCTTATCAGCAGCACTCATTGAACCATCTGTAGTTTTAGTGGCATTTGGTGGGATATACCCTGCTGGCGCGAATTCAACAGCATGTTTACCATCGACAGTATCCGCATCTCCACCATTTGCAGGTAAACTTGTTGGTATCTCATCAATTGTAGTGATATCCTTTCCGTTTACTTGCGTAATCATAATATTCTCTGTACCGTCAAAAGATACTCCATTAATAGTTCTTGCTGTTTCTAACTTTGTTGTAGTTGCTGCAGCAACAATCCTATCTTCTTTTAATGCTCTAAAATTTTCACGAATCTCTTCTGCCACCGCATTTGCCGGTGAATCTGGATTATAAGACATGTAATATTCCTCCCTAATTTTTTTCAAATAATCCGATATAGCTAAGGAACTCTTCTTTTTAATGTGTGTTTCCTGTATATCGGCTTTCACTAATACACATTCCGTAGCAACTATTAATTAAACTACTGAATGTAAATTATTTTTCAATTATATTTTATAAAAGCCATAATTTAATGTTGCAGTAAATTATATCTACATACAAACTCAAAAGCACCGCCCTACCAATTAAGGTAAGACGGTGCTTTGATATTATGTCTCACTCTGGTCCGCTTCTTCGCTAGGCGTAGTGGGTTCTATGTGGTTATTGCAGGGAATAGCTATTTTTTAAATCCCATATATGCAGCGACTAAATATCCTATATCTCTCTGTAATTTCAATCCTTTAATTTCCGACTTGACCTCTTTCTCGTACTTGTCTAAGGATTGATTTGCCTTCTGTAATGAGTCCTGCGCTTGATTTAAGTCTGTCTTGGCTCTCTGTGATTCTTCCCTCAACGCTATTAATTGACTTTGTAGTATTGCCAATTCCTGCTGATATTGCACAAGCTTTGTCTGCGCTGTTTGTAAGTCCGTTTTCGATAACGTCAAGTCTTTCAATAGCTGATTGTTGTTTGTCTCCAACTGTTGAAAGATTTGATCGAGTCTGGTCAATTGCGCTTCCTGTATCCGGTATTCCCCTGCCGAACATAAACCAACCGAGAACACCAACAATAAACAAGCCAATGGCAATGATAATAATAGTTTTCTTATCAAAATTAACATCCTCCAATTTTATCATATTATCCCTCCTTAGATTCCACCTACATAATCAGTAATTCCCCTAGCTATGGCAGCCGCAAACTGATTACGCTTACTTTCATCTGCTAATAATGCTTCATCATCTGCATTAGAAATAAAAGCCGTTTCAACTAACACCGCCACTGCATCCGTATTACTTAATACATACAGGCCGTTGACATGAGGCGTAGCATTTTTAATGCCCCTATCAACAGTACCTATCGCATTAATTATTTGAGATTGAATATACGTTGCTAGTCTCTCACCGCCTACCGATCCATTGCAGTACCATGTTTCAGTCCCTTTTGCCTCCGTGTTAGCAGCCGCATTGCAATGAATTGATACAAATAAATCTGCACCAAAAGCATTGGATGCGTCGGTAATTTGATATAGTTCGTTTTCCTGCACCTTTAGCACGTCATAACCTACATTACGAAGATAACCAAAAACACGTTGCATAATATCCCTTGCCACAACAGCCTCTTGCAACCCAGTAACACCAACTGCTCCGCTGTCCTCTCCTGGATAATGTCCACCGTTTATTGTTATTCTCATGCTGTTATTCCTCCCCATGTAAATTCGGTGTGTTCGTAGCCTTTTGCATTTTGCGTATTGTGGCTACTTCCGTATCTATGATCCAGCCTATCAAGGCACTTGGAATAATTAACTTTCGCCATCCTAGAACTTCATTTATCTGCTGGATTGCTACTCTTCGTTTATCGGCATTCTCCATATCGTCAACGAACCGATCTAGCTCAAAGATGATATTCCGAATAGCCTCTTTCGTTTTACTCTCAGGCAATTTTGCATAGATCACAAATAGCCCCATAGCTAACATATTAGCCGCTAGGATTATCCCAACGGCCCATAACGCAATTTGATATTCGTTTGTTATTGCCATTTAATGCACCCCCTTAAAATTTTGTACTGCAAATGCTACAACCTGTAGGATTAGCCCAATACCTGCCGAAATGTATCCCGCTGTTTTATACACTTCATCAATTCGATGATGAGCTGCTTTCGTACTCTCAATTGTCTTTGTAAGCGCTATTTCATTTGCATCCACTTTCGCTTTGCACGTTGGGCAACCGCTTATTACTACGTCCATTTTAGTTTCTAATACAATCATGCGATCTAACACTTCACGCTGAAAATCCAATATCCAACCCCCATAAAAATTTCTTCCCACCTACTTACATTCAAGACTTGCAATAAATTAAACCCCTCGCTTTTATCCGTACAATTATGGCCAGATTGAGATAGGTACAAAAATAGAGCCTCTTGGCCCTTACTGTGCAACTACTTCCTTGATACCAAAGGATGCTTTCGCAACGTAAAAGGAGTGAAGATTGCTCCTCACTCCCAATGGCTTAAAATAATACTCCATTAAATTCTAGCTGATATGTAAGATTTCCCAATCACCAGATTCCTTTAATATAACATGATCCATAGTATCATACTCTATATCATATTCGATTGGATGCACAGCTTTACGATATTTACCGTTCTTAATGAGCGTAACGGTAACTTTATCATTTGCACAAACATCTGTACTTACTTCAATCGTTGGTAAATAGCCAAAACCATAGCCCGTTTTGCCAAGAATCAGACTATCCCATGACGCCATCGGAATGCCAGCAAGAACAGATGGGGTAATACCATTCGCTTTTATATGAGCCGCCAAACCTGCTCGATTAGTGTCAACCCATGCATTGGAAACCCATTTCTGCAATGTCAATCCATCTACATTAATGCAATTAACGAATGCAGTGCCATCCCATGTCAGATACACTTTACCATCGGTAGTCACAACGACATGCATAGTCCCTTGTCCGCTGTATGTACCAGTTAATTCAACTTTTTTCAGATGTACCAGATTTGTTGCAGATATCAATCCTTTTGGTAAAATCAGTTGATCAATGGATACTGCAGTCAGTTTTAGCTGTGGCGCTAAAGTTGGAGTACTTAGAGTAAACCGCAGTATTTTGTATATTCCAAGTTTAGCCAACTCCGACGCAGGCGGTAGAGTGCTCATTCCATTAACCAACAATGCTTTTCTCTGTGCATCATTGAGAACAGACCAATCAGCAGATACTTCTTGCCATTTGTCTACACTAAAAAAATAAACTTTCTGGTCGGCTGTTAAAATAAGCAATTTCTCCATTGGCAAAATTGTCGTTGTGTCGATATAGCCAGTTTTTGGCCTATCCACGTAGCTCTGAACTTCAGTAAAATTGGTGCCATCCGTTGAAACAAGTAATTTATAATCTCTTGGGGGAGTGTACCCAACACCATAAACTTGCGCATATACGTTAATTTTCTTCAAATCGAATTCATCAGAAAAGGAATAAACCACATAGCCTTCTTCATATTCACTGTGATTATAGAGAACTACGCCGAACTGTGAACTTGATGTGTTTCCATCGCAAGAGAAATTTGCATTATTACCATTATACGTTAACGACGAACTGGTGGAAGAAGGTACTTTTTTCATGTCGCTTTGATCGTAAAATTCAACCTCTTGAATGGTCGGCAGATACCAACCTCTATCCAAATATGTCCTCAAAACAACAAGCTTTACATATTTTACATTCATACGTTTAGCACCTCGACTTTCTCTACATTCTTAAATTTACTATGATCAATCCAACCACTTTCCGAATACATTCCTGTATCCATCAATCTATGTACCGGAAACGATGATTGATATACTATCTGAGGCCGCATCGTCCCATCCCAAACGTAGTTCGGAGATAGTTCACCAGGTTGCCCATCAATGGTAAAATCTCTAGCATCAATATTATTAAAATCACAGTCAATTTGCGTGCTTTCAGTCCCGGCCATAAAGATTCTTGCCTGCACTAAGCCCATTTGCCCCGATAAATCTACTGTTTTTGGTGCAGTTACATTTAATCTGGTAATGCGTTGGATCACTCCCTGTCCGCCGGCACTTGTAGAAGTCAAACACTCCCAATTTGCCGTGTCTATAGCTAAGGCAGTTGATGTATGATCAATAATACAACGATATAGCACTCCGTTATTCGTTACCAAATCATTTACATGATACTGCAGACCAGTAGTCCAAACGGATACCTGCCTCTGAAATCCAATATGACCAGACTTATCGTATTCCAGATTGGTTAATTTAGCATGGTCAGTCATCCCTGGAGTCGTTCCTATACTCTTTTGTTTAAACCAAGACATTAGCACTCACCCCTTACAATACAACGGAACTTATCTGTTGCAATGATAGTAATACTCTGCTGAGGAACGATGTTATCATCGAATACCTCATCGGGTTTTACAATTACTTTGCAATACCCTAAATCCAGCTCAATATCAGCAGCTCCGTCATTGACTATCGCAAGGCTTGTTACCTCAATTGGATACTTCTTAGTAACACTAGAATTTCCATTAAAACTATCATACATTACTCCGTCTTTTTCCTTCACGTTGTTCATAATTAGTCCTCCCGTTATTTTATGATTGATTTATATTAAACCAATATAGCCAAAGAACTCTTATCATCAATTGTGTGTTTCCTGTATATCGGCTTTCACTGATATACATTCTTGTGATAATAATATTTAAACTGGAAAGATATAATTATTTTAGGCATAAATAAAAACACCCCGAAGGGTGCCTCTTTTCGATCTTTTTTAACTTACTATCATTTTATCACAGCTAAAGTCAAAAAACTGTCGCCTATATTACACTTAAATTGCTATTAATGCTACAACTCCAAACGCTTTTATTAACGGTTTTCACTGTCACACCTCCCTCACGCTCTAGCATATTTTTATCTTTGTTTTTCCTTACATGAATGGAATTATCTCAGGATAGAATATTTTTATTAAATAAATGGAAAGGAATGATTTCGATGGGGAATTCAATCGATTGCCACTGTGTTAAATCAGCTACACTTATCTTATTTGCGATGTCATTAGCGGCGTATTTGTTGAACTAAATTTCATGCCTTCCCCTCTCTAATAATAATTGAAACTGATTAGTCACCCTAATTTACTATAGAGCATATTATGTATAAAAGAGTTTCTATGTAAATTAGGAGGTGATCCTACAATATGGATCATAATTGGGATGATCCTGAAATTGAAGATTGGGAAGATGATTTCAGGGAAGAAGATGATCGACAATTTATTGGCGTTGGTTTTGTCTGCTCTCCTCGTAGCTTTTGTTTTCCTAGACGCTTCTGTTTCCCTAGACAATTTTGTTTCCCTAGACAGTTTTGCTTTCCTAGGCAGTTTTGCTTCCCTAGGCAGTTTTGTTTCCCTAGGCAGTTTTGCTTCCCTAGGCAATGCTTCCCACGCCGTTAACGTCCATTGTTGCAAGGTTTTTAAGAAAGAGCTTTCGGGCTTTTTCTTTTTGTTTCATAATTTCAAGCTTCAATATCCATTTTCCATCCAATTATCATTCACCCCTCCCTCACGCTCTAATGTATATAACCCCTACTTATTGGGAATAATTATCTTGGCGCATACTCACGCGTTAAACACATCTTTCCCATCTTTTTATAGCTCTCTTCGAGAGGGCCTTTTTTTTATGTCCCAAGTTATTAGACGTATTACCATGCATTTTATTAGCCAATGGCGAGCCAGTAATTGAAGTGTCACGTCGCCTTGGTCACAGCAAACCCTCTGTCACATTAGATATTTATGCACATGCCATACCCGGTCACGATCAAAAGATGGCTGATAGAATCGCTGGTCCTTATGGGATATGAATCTAAAAACAAAAATCATGCAGTCGTGAAACCGCATGATTACCGAACTCTTGTAAGAGGACAAGGAGGGCAAATCATTTCTAATATACTCCTCCTTCCATCAATTAACTTTTATAAAATATCTCTCCTGAAATTAAAGAACGAAACTCTTCAATACTCATTACTGTAGTTTCACCATTTTTACGGTTTCTGACAGCAACCACATTTTCATTTTGCTCCTTATCACCAAGTATAAGCATATATGGTATTTTACCTAGTTGGGCTTCACGAATTTTGTAGCCGATTTTTTCACTCCTGTCGTCAAGTTCAACCCTTATATCTTCATTTCTTAATATTTTCAGCACTTTATTAGCATATTCATGATTTTTCTCAGATATGGCTAAGATCTTTACTTGAACAGGTGCAAGCCACAGAGGAAAGGCACCAGCATAATGTTCAATCAACGTTCCAACAAAGCGTTCCATTGAACCAAGCAAAGTTCTATGCAGCATGATAGGTGTATGTTCTTTACCATCAGAACCGATATATGTCATTCCAAACCGCTCAGGTAAATTCATATCCAGTTGAATCGTTGTTCCCTGCCATTCCCGTCCCATAGCATCCACTGCTTTTAAGTCAATTGCGGGACCGTAAAATTTAGCACCGCCAATATCTTTTTTAAACACGATTTCACGATCGCTGAGGATCTTTTCCAGTGTGCTTTCTGCCAGTTGCCACACAGGTTCATTGGCGAGGTATTTCTCGTTATCCTGAGGATCACGGACAGAAAGATATACGTTAAGTTTGTCATAACCAAATGCTTTATTCATATCAAGGGCAAAGTCAAGAACGCTATTGACCTCATCCACAAACTGATCTTCTGTACAAACAATATGTGCATCATCCTGAGTAAAGCCACGTACACGCAACATGCCATGCAAAGCGCCTGATTTTTCAAAACGATATACACTACCAAGTTCGCACCATCGAATGGGAAGTTCTCGGTAGCTGCGAGGTCTTGTCTTATACATCCGCACATGGAAAGGACAACTCATAGGTTTTACATAATAGGTCGTATTTTCCTCTTCGTCCTTGGCTGCCATTTTCATTGGAGGATATATACCTTCCGCAAAATGATCTAAATGCCCTGATGTTTCCCAAAGATTGCTTTGACCAATATGGGGAGTATAAATATACTCATATCCACGCCTGCGATGTTCCTTACGCCAGTAAAGCTCTATTTCCTCACGGACAACAGAAAGCTTAGGGTGCCAAAGGATAAGCCCCTGACCGATATATTCATCTATAGAAAACAAATCAAGCTCTTTGCCAATTTTACGATGGTCACGCTTTTTTGCTTCTTCCACTGCAGTCAGATAGGCGTTTAACTCAGATTGCTTAGTAAATGCTGTCCCGTATATGCGTTGGAGCATTTTGTTTTTGGAATCGCCTCTCCAATATGCACCTGTACAGGAAGTAAGTTTCACTGCCTTTATCATTCCAGTATTGGGAAGATGGGGCCCTGCACAAAGATCAACAAAATCGCCCTGTCGATAAAAGTTGATCGGCTCGTTATCAGGTAGTTCATTAATCAATTCTACTTTGTACGGTTCATTAAGCTGCTCTGCAAGCTTTAATGCCTCCTCACGCGGAAGCTCAAAGCTCTCCAGGGTAAGATTTTGTTTGATTATCCCTTTCATCGACCTTTCTATTTTACCTAAGTCATCAGATGTAAATGGAATATCTGAGTCAAAGTCATAATAAAATCCATTTTCTATTGCAGGCCCGATGGCAAGCTTTACCTTTGGATAAAGATTTTTGATAGCTTGGGCAAGAACATGGGAAGCAGTATGACGCAGCACTTTTTTACCAGCTTCATCGTCAAATGTAATAACATTCAGCGAACAATCCGTATTGATGGTGGTAGTTATATCCACCACCTTTCCGTTAATTTCAGCAGCAAGCGCATCTCTTGAAAGCCCTGAACTAATTTGTTTAGCAATTTCAGCACAAGTGGTAGAGAACGGCACCTCTATTTGATTTCCATTCTTTAGCTTTACACTAATCACCATCAACACCTCTTTCTTCTTTTATAATAGCAAAAGCCCTCACCCCTGAAAAATCAGGGGTGAGAGCTTTTAATCACACGGTTCCACCCTGCTTATGCCTAATGAATAATATCCTTTGGGCATCGCTTTAAAACCTCGATAACGCAAGGTGCGCGGCTATGCTTAATTGAAAATGAAAAATCATATCCGTTCAGCACGCAACTCAAGAGTGGTCTTCTCTATTAACTCCGAAAGGATGCTTTCAGCCGGTGACATCCTATCTCTGCTCGGTTTTATTAACAGATACTCTCTCTATCACAGTCTTTATTTATTAAATATGTATACATTATAGTATTAATAAATACGTGTGTCAATTTTTATAGTTTTTTATCCTAGGATTTAAATTGTAACCATCTGCTACTTTTTTAGTCTCAAAAATGGAAACAACCCGAGTAGCTGATGATACTAAAGCCCTCTGCACGTAAATAAAATTCTTCTAATAAATTTTATGGCCTTCCTGCACCTAAAAAAACCTTCCGACAAATCGTCGGAAGGCTTGAATTTACTGGAGCGGGTGAAGAGATTCGAACTCTCGACCCACGGCTTGGGAATTGGAAAACTGGATTTTTACTGTTTCTATTTAGTGCTACGAAGTCAATAAAATCAAAGGTTCTGACATTTCTTCATTTACTCGATCTATTAATTCTACTGTTACCTGTTGTCCTTTTACTAGTATAGGATTTACCCTGTGTGAATTGTGGATTATATGTTGGTAACTTCCGATAAAACACTATTACACTTCATGACACCGCAATGGCATTTTATTATCATTCAAAAATATATGAATTTTAAACTATGTCATATTTCTTCACCCGCGTATTATGCAGATATGACCGTCACGTTCGTGTATGTCTGTATTGAGTTGCGATAGTGGTTTACCTTTTAACCTTACTTTTTTTATCTTTTGCACCGCCCTGTCTTTGCACCTTGGTATCACGCATACAATCATTACTGATATTACAGGCGCACACTGTGTAGCATTTCAATTTATCACCTCATTTTTGGCATAATAAAAAGCACCCCGAAGGGTGCTTTAACGTCATTAACGATTACATATATATTTTTTCGCTACTTATGACAATCCTTGTGGCATTTATGATGACATTTAGGGCACTCACATTCATGATGACAATTGTTATGACACTCATGGTTCTCGCATTTTTCATGACAACCACAGTCGTGATGAAAATCATGATCACAACATGGGCACTTATGACAATCTTTGTGGCATTTATGATGACATTTAGGGCACTCGCATTCATGATGGCAATTGTTATGACACTCATGGTTCTCGCATTTTTCATGACAACCACAGTCGTGATGAAGATCATGATTACAGGATGGGCATTTATGACAATCTTTGTGACATTTACTATGACAATTAGGGCATTCATGATGAAACTCAAAACAATTACGATCGGTTTCAACGCTGTTCATTATATCACCTCTCTTTAACATTATTCTATATATAGTATGTAAATTAAGTGAAAACCGCTCCTCTTCTTTGGTCATAACAAAAACCGTCCATCACTGAGCGGCTTAACCTTTTTTAACTTACTATCATTTTACGATTCTGGTGCAAATTTTTCACAAAGTCCTTTTTAAAGAACTTCTTCGCGGCATCTTTATCACGATGTTCAGATACAAAAAAGTCGATGGTATCTCCTTGAGAATCTACGCTCTATATAAATATGCATTTTTGCCCTTAATTTTAAGATAGGTTTCATCCATTCTCCATGAATCATTTGTTGGCTTAAGGTGTTTTCTTATTCTTTCATCAATTATTGCTGAATATTGGTGAACCCATCTCATAATTGTTGTATGGGTTAGCTTCAAACCTCTCTCTTCAATTATCTCAACAAGCATTCTGTAACTGAGCGGATACTTAGGGTACCAGCGAACGCGCAACATTATAATTTCTGACTCAAAATGTTTCCATTTAAATAAATCCTATGACATTCTCTTTACCTCGATTTTTGACTTTTTAGGAAGATCATAGCATGCTTTTGTTTTTTGCGTCAGAACCCTAATAAGCCACTAAGCACTAAAAAAGCCTTTCAGCTAAACGCTGAAAGGCTTGAATTTACTGGAGCGGGTGAAGAGATTCGAACTCTCGACCCACGGCTTGGAATTATCCGTAATATTTTTTTACACACAAAAAATGGAATGGCGCAGGCACCATTCCATTAAAAGCTTTCGCTTTTGTTCGTCGAATATATTTTTCATGATTAACGATTCACCACATTAATGGGCTTACCTTCAATAAACATCTGTATATTATCAATCGCAAAATCTAGCAAACGTTGTCGCGCTTCTTTAGGCGCCCATGATATATGAGGAGTAATTAGACAATTTTTCGCTTGCAGCAATGGATTATCTGCCTTGATAGGTTCAGAAGATACGACGTCAAGCGCCGCCCCTCCAACTTTGCCATTATTTAAGGCTTCAGCTAAATCTTTTTCTACAATTAGTGGACCTCTGGAGTTGTTAATAATCATAACTCCTGTTTTCATTTTGGAAATATTATCTTTGTTAATAATTCCGTTGGTATTTTCAAATAACGGACAGTGGAGACAAATTACATCCGATTTACAAAGCAATTCATCTAGCTCAACATACTGCAAAATTTGTGATTCTAATTCTGGCAACTTCATACTATCATACGCTAGTACTTTCATACCAAAAGCCTGTGCAATTTTCGCTGTAGTCTGTCCGATTCTTCCTAAACCAACTATGCCCATATTTTTTCCTGCAAGTTCAATGAGTGGATGCGTCCAAAAGCACCAATCTTTATTATTAGTCCATTCCCCTTGCTTTACAGCCTCTGCGTGAGCTCCAACATGATGACATAATTCTAAAAGTAAAGCAATTGCCATCTGTGCAACAGCATCTGTTCCATATGTTGGAATGTTAGTAATAACAACTCCTTGTTCCTTTGCTACATCAACATCTACTACATTATAGCCAGTAGCTAATACACCAATATATTTAAGCTTGGTAGCAGCACGAATAGCCTCTGCCATTATAGGGGTCTTGTTTGTCAAAACAATCTCTGCATCTTGAATTCTCTCAATAATGGTTGTCATACTACTAGCGTCATACCCAGTTCGATCATAAACAGTAAGATCACACAAGCTTTCTAATTTAGCCCAACTCAAGTCACCTGGATTCAAAGTATATCCATCAAGTACAACTGCTTTCATCATTAGCTACTCCTAACTTATTAATATTAGTAAACGTAATTTATGCAACATCTATTATAGTTTTGCAATTTCCATTGTAGCCCGCAAAAAAGCATCAACTTCTTCAGGTGAATTGCAATGTATCGGCGATACACGAATAACACCATCAAGACCTAATGATTCGACGATGCGCTTTGAATAATGATTAGGCGATTTACGTTCAAATACGTAAATACCTCTCTTAATATATTCCTTTGCAGCTGTAGTGACATCCAGGTTTTCGAAAGTAATTGGAAGTATAAAATCTCTCTGTGTCAAATCAGGATTATCGCATATTACTTGAACACTAGGAATACTACGCAACCCTGGCAACATTGCTGTCCCTTCCAATGCTCGGTGTAAAAGCCCCCGTTCTTGCAACTCGATACGGTGGATACCTTCTTCAAACAAAGTACGTCTATCCGCACTATCAATGTACTGTGAACCAAGCCAACATACATAATCTACGATTGCACTATAGCCTGCAAACACGTGCGGTGCTGTGCTGCCGAGTTCCCATGTATCTTCGCTATAACAAAGAATTCGATTATGCGGTAATTTTGCACAACGATCAGATACCCAACCTACACCTGATCCTCTGCAGCCAAAAAACTTATATGGTGCAATGTCCATAGCATCAATATCTAACTTACTCAAATCAATTAATCCATGAGGTGCATGTTGAACAGCATCAACGATGATATAGACATCAGGATTAATTGCACGAGCTGCTTCAACCATTTTTTCAATATCATTGATACCACCAGTAGTATTAGAAGAATACATGCAACTTAATAATACGGTATCTTTATCTACATTACGTATTACTTCATCGACATCAATGCACCCAGTAGCTGGATTACTTTGTAACACACGAAGTTCTCGCCCAGTTTGTTTTGCATAATATTCTACTGAGTCAAAACCTGAAGGATGTTCCAGTACCGAGACCACCATATTTTTCCCTTTAACATTATGAGCAATAGCTCCTACAATATTAAACATAACCTGTGAAGCCGAAAGATAAGTTATAATCGATCCTTTTTGAGTATTAAATATAATCCGCAAATCCTCATAACCCTTTTTGACTATCGCATCCAAGACATCTGCTTGTGCTTGATGACGACCTAGGCAGTCTGGATGTGAATCTATATCCGCTACTGCTTGAATACACGCTTTCAAACGTAACGAGCCACCCGAATTCTCGAAAAAGATGCGTTTTCCAAAACTATCACTCTCAACATTACAAAACTTTTCTCTTACCTGCTTCTGAATTTCATCTGAGAACAACAAACCTTGTGGATAATTCTTCATACTCATAATTAACCTCTCCTTATTTTAAATTTAACTTACCATCTTGTAATATTATATTTCCATTTACAGACATTGTAGGATTTTTAAATACTGCATCTAGATGAATAGGACATGCGTTATTTCCACCAAAAACTCTATCATCACCAATTCCAAAGTGAATTGTACCCGCACAACCTTCATCTTCTAACATTCTTCCTGTTAATTCACAAGCAGGGTTCATCCCCACGCCAATTTCACCAATATGATATACGCTAGGATTATCATACTCCGCTAAAATTTCAGAAAGAATTTTAGCTTGTTCACCACCATCAATTTTAACAATACGGCTATTCTTGATTTCTAATCGAATAGGTTCTGTTATAAGTCCGAGTCGCGGATGTGGAATACTGCCATCAATAAATACTATCCCATTTGCTGTTCCTACATTCGCGCCAATCGCACATTCAATGTCAGGTGGTGAAGACGTTTGCCCCGCAACTACACTGCGACCATATTGCGGAAAACTTTTTCTATCTGTAATATTAGCAGTAAAATAAGTTCCTGCAGGAGACGTAATAACTACATCATCTCCCTCAATCAACTTGCTCATTTTGGTCACATTTTCTTCTTGCGCTTCAAAATCAACATACAGCCCGCCAGACTTAAGCATCCTTTCATCATAGTCTGAACAATTTAAATCTCTTGCTCCGTTCTTACAGGCATTACGCTTTGCTTCAGTACTAGAAATAGAAAACTTCGTAGGTCTGAAAATTACATCTGCTTCTAACATTGCCGCAACAACTAAAGCCGTAGGCTCCTGTCCATGCATGGTCTGCGTAGGCATCATAATCAAGCTACGATTTGGAAATTCTGCAGCCGCCTTCCACAAAGCTTGTGCAATATGTAAACTATCCGGGTCAGTCACGATAAGAATTTTTTCATCTTTTTTACATTTTGCACAAACATGAATTAAAGTTTCGCAAGCATTGTATTCTTGTTTTTCCATATTCTACACCTCTCCCACCTAGTTTATATTTTTAAATCCCTACTTCTTCACTAATCTGTTCTAAGGACTTATGCCTTGTTTCTACACCCATAGTTGTAATTATGATGGCAAGTATAACTACAACAACACCAAGTCCGATAAATACCGCCGTAGGTCCATAATTAGATAACAACCACGCAACTCCATATGGAGAAAAAATTGCTGATATCCGTCCAACTGCATTAGCAACTCCCATTCCTCTAAGCCTGGCTTCTGTTGGCCACATTTCAGGTACATAAACCGAACAAGCTAGGCAAACGTATATATAAATCACTACAGTCAAAATAACACCTAAAATAACAATAAGTGTTTCCGACCTCTGTAACGAATATATGTATCCAAGTACTCCTATAAAAAGTAGCAAAAAGGAGCTCATGGATCTCCTCGGGAACTTATCTACTGTCCGCGATGCAATAAATACTCCTATCGGTGCTCCTAACATAATAAGGGTCATCATCCCCATTGACTTAGTGACACTAATACCCGATTGCACAAAAATAGTCGGTACCCAGTTTACAATCGTATATACGAGTGTATTCATGCCCACTAATACCGCTGAAGCAACGATTGTTCTACGCAATAACACACCACGAAACAAGCTCCAAAAGGCAATTTTTTTAACAACTGGAGGTGTTCCAGTACTATCTGCTACTGCTGGTGGTAATTTTATTCCTTTTTCACGCTCAATATCAGCTTCAACCTGTGAGACAATTTTATCTGCTTTATCATATTCTCCACGCGATTCATGCCAACGTGGTGATTCTGGTAAATTATGTCTAAGGAACCATACAATAATAGCTAATACCCCTCCAATAATAAACATTGTCCGCCAGCCAAAAGCAGGAATAACGAAATATGATACTAAAAGAGCTACCGGTGGAGCACAGTTCGCAAGTAAAGATAAGAGAGATGTCCATTTACCCCGCACTCTAGCTGGCACAAATTCAGAAAATGTACCAAATCCAACAACAAGTTCTGCCCCTAGGCCGATCCCCATCACGCCGCGTAAAATAATCAGAGTAATCATGTCTGTCGCAAAACCTGCAGCAAGCGAGGCTATACCAAATATTAAGAGATTAAGTTGATAGGCAAATTTTCGACCTAAATGATCTCCAGCAAGGCCTGCTAATATCGAACCGATAAAAAGTCCTATCATTGTAGACGAAATAAAAGCGGCATTAAGATAGTTAGTTGACCATCCATTTTTTATCAACTCGGATAAAATAGCTCCGCCCATATAATTATCAAACCCGTCTACAAACATCCCTAGCCCAATCAATAACAAAAGCTGATAATGCCATTTTGCAATAGGCAACCGATCTAATCTAGCACCGATATTACCATTCTCATTCACAATGAACACTCTCCCTTTTATTTGCGAAAGTTTTGTACTAGAAGCGTAGAAACCGTCTCTTCACCTCCATGTGATAACATATTCATTCCATTTGAATTCAACTTGCATGCAAGGGTTGCGTAAAAAAAATGAATTCAACTTGCATGCAAGCACTGAATATATTTTAGATTCTACATTCTTATTTTTTATTTGTCAACTACTATTTTTTCATTTTTTCGAATTTACTTATATTTTCACTCAATTCATTTAATTCTTGAATATTTCGGCGTGGCTTCCGTTTTCCGGAACGATCGCTCATTCGAAACCGGACTATTCACTTTTTATGTAAATCTCATTTTTGGCAACCAAATTAATATACCCATTCAAAATATTTTTTTCTAACTTTTCAATAAAAGCGTTTCGATCTCCTTTAGTTAAGCAATCAATTATTTCTTTGTGCTCTCTTAAACTTTCATCCAGCCGTAATGGATTTTTACAGGATTTAAGACCAATTAAAAATCCTCTATCAAAAAGTACATTTAACACTGAAAAAAACTGTGCATTTTCATATTTTGAAACTAAATATTTATGAAAAATAGTATCTTCAGACATAAATGCATGAAAATCATTTTTTTCTACAGCACAAACTTGCTTAGAATAGGAATTTTTTAAATATGTTATATCTTCCTGCGTAAAGCTTGAAAAGCTGTATTTTGCTGAATAAGTTTCAATCGCAGCACGCAATTCATATATTTCCCTCGCATCATCAATGGTTATAACTTTAATAATTACACCTTGTTTAGGTACAATCATTAAAAATTTATCATGTTCGAGTTTTTGGCAAGCATTTGTTACAGGAGTCCTGCTAATATTTAAACTTTTAGCCATAGCAGAAATACTAATAAACTCTCCTTGCTTAAGCTCACCATTGACTATTTTTTCTTTAATAATTGTATAGGCAGCCTGAGTCAAATTAACAGAATCACTATTTTTAATAAGCATTAATCGTATACCTTCCTCACCAAGTAATTATATAGGACGTCCCCCGCCCTACCATGCATGCTAAATGAATGCATGGTAAGTTATTCGATAAATCTATGAATTAACCTTCTAATGAAAGATATTTTTAAAAATTTTATCCATTAGTAAATTAGTCCATATCTACTAGTGTCAATTAAACCGTCACATGTACAATCAATTCCCTTCGTGAGAAAATACATCCATGATATATAAGTGAAAGCTTGCCGCAGTAGTGGTAAGAAAATCAAGGTGTGATGAAAATGTCATCAACATTAAAAGCTACTACTACTGATAGAAAAAAGTATACCGAGAAATTGCAACGGTTCAAAAATCTATGCCTGAAGTACTGCCTATCAAAGAGAAGAAAATATTTGTTGGGCTCAGCATGCCTAAAAATAATGTAACCAAAATAACAGTCAGCATTCCATGACAACAAGTATGTAGCTGAATCTTTTTTCCAACGGCCTATTTCTTTTTTGCAGTCAGCGACGCGCTAGGATCAAAGCTCTCCTTTGGGAAGGCGACGGCTTTATTCTTCTGTACAAGCGCCTTAAAAGAAGGAACTTTCAATGGCCTAAGTTAGGAGGACATCCAAAATATTACGCCGTAGCAACTGCAGATAAAAGAGTCGTAGAGTCTGAATTGGGTGAGGTTCAGAAATATTATCGCAATGAACTCACGGAAACCGTCCCCGTGAGTCCTTTAGATGCTTTAGAGGGAAACAATGCCTGCCTTCTCCCTCAGACAACTTAAATATATGCATCCTACCCCCTAACGCTTGCATTATTAAATACCTATATCATTCTCTAGCTCATCTCTTCCGCTTCGACTTATGTCGCGGCGATTGGGATGAGCTTTTTGTTGTTTGAACCATACTAGAATATTTCTAACCAAAACTCTATTATATATTTTTTTATTTATTCGGTTTTATTTGATTATTTATTTATTTTTCTACCCTATATTGTCCACCTATAACTAAAAAAGCCTTCGCAATAACCTGCGAAGGCTTGAATTTACTGGAGCGGGTGAAGAGATTCGAACTCTCGACCCACGGCTTGGGAAGCCGGTACTCTACCACTGAGCTACACCCGCTTATTGTAAGGCTAGGAATTACCCATAAGAGTTATTCTTATATACAAACAGACAAGAAATCTATCTGCTTCCTAACGCTACTAAGTATAACATATAACAGTGATGAAGGCAAGTAATCTAGCGCCCGCCCTTACAGGCTTTTTAGTGCCAATTTTTTCACGATGTTGAATCGTTTCACCTTTACCGATTAGGCGTAAAAAACGAATAGAAAATTCTTCTATAAAGCAAAGTGATAAGAAGGGGTGCTTGCTTCTATTATCTAGCAAGCAACTCCTTTTCTTCAAAAGTTTTGTTATTTTTTTCTTTTGCTGAACCTCCGCCTTTTATGAGTAAAGCTGGAATAATTCCTACCGCGCATAACATGGCTGTAATCAAAAATACATCTTGGAATGCGGTTACGGATGCTTGACTTGCAACCATCCCCTTCATCGTCATTAATGCGGCTGCATACGCTTCGTTAGCAGACATCCCACTGTGTATGAATCCGGCTTTCAGTGTAGATAATACACCCATAGCAGTATCAGAACTAGTAGTAATGGAATTTGCATATATCTGATTATGAAATTCTTGCCGACTATTTAAGAGTGTTCCTATAATAGCTACACCAACGCTACCGCCTATATTTTTAAATAGATTAAACACTCCTGCGCCGACACCAATCTTATCTTTAGGCAGGGTACTCATGACTCCATTGGAAAGAGGGGACATAGTTAATGCTAAGCCTACACCCATGAGAACTAATCGCCAGGCAATATTGGTATAAGCCGTTCTCTCATCCAAATAGTGAAAGGAGTATAGGGACAGTGTAATGATTGCCATACCAGCACTTGCAGGAATCTTAGATCCAACAGCATCGGCCAGTTTACCACCTACTGGCGCTAATAAGACCATAGCTCCTACCAGCGGCAGTAAAGACACACCAGCTTTTATCGCCGTATATCCTAGGACATTACGCAAGTAAAAAGGTAGTAAAAACATTCCACCATACAAAGCCATAAAGGATAGGAAACCAACAATATTGGAAACAGTAAAGGTCGCGTTCTTGAATAAACCTAAATCCACTAATGGGAATTCTATGGTATTTTCAATGTAGATAAAAGAAATCATTGCTAGGATGGAAATGGTTAAAATACTTGTAATATAAAATGATGTCCAACCTTCTTTAGATCCTTGGTTTAACGCCACCAAGAGGCTACCCAAGCTGATGATAATTAACATAGCACCAAGGTAGTCAATCTTTGGTGAATCAGTAGAAACCTTGGATTCTTTCAAAACATACACACTAAGGACTAATCCGACGATTGCAATTGGAATAATCGAATAAAAAAGCAATCGCCAATCAAGATGTTCAATAATATAACCACCAATGGTTGGTCCAAGGGCACTGCCGCTTGCCGCCAGGGCTCCCCACATTCCAAGAGCCTGACCACGTTCACTCGCTGGAAAGGCATCTGATACAATAGCCATGGCATTAGGGAATAATAAACCTGCACCAATGCCTTGCATCACTCGAAATGCAATGATTGTTGTACTACTCCAAGCCAGTCCTACTAGCAAAGTGGCAATGGTAAAAGTACTTACGCCGGCAATGTACATTTTTTTACGACCAAACTGGTCTCCCAGCTTTCCCATAACTGGTAACATGGATCCATAAGGCAGCATATAAGATAAAGATACCCAGACAACCGAGTCCATAGTAAAACCAAAAGCCTGCATAATATTTGGTAGTGCAATATTAATTGCACTACTTACGTAGCCACTAAGAATAGTACCAACACATACGGTAAACAGTACCATGTATTTGTTCGGCTGCATTGAATCCAAAGTAGCTTCCATGACTTTCACCTCAATTAACAGAAATAGCAATCGATGCAGACATACCTGGTTTTAATACGTATTCTCCTGCATCAAGCGCTTTAATTTTGATCGGTAGACGTTGAGTCACTTTAGTAAAATTACCAGACGTATTTTCCCCTGACAGCAGGGCAAACTGAGAGCCAGCTGCTGAGCCGACCTCCATTACTTCGCCTTTAAATTTTTTACCTGGATAGGCATCAATAGCTACTTCTACGTTTTCACCAACTTGTACCTTACCAATGTATGTTTCCTCAATATTGGCAGCCACCCATACATCATTTAGATCGGTAATATTAAACAGGGGCTGTCCAACGGAAACAATTTCTCCCGGGTCGATGGACTTTACCGCAATAACTCCTGATACAGAGGCACGAATTGTAGTATTATCCAATTGTAATTGGGCATTCTTCAATGCTGCTGCTGCTTGCTCCACCTGAGCCTCAGCGACTTGAATATCTTCTGCTCTTGATCCTTCTGCCGCCAAGTCATAGCCTTGTATTGTTCCGTCATATTGTGCCTTTGCAACTGCTAAGGCTGTCTGAGCTGCATCTCTTTGTTGGGCTGATAAGGCTCCTTGATTAAATAGTAGCAAGCTTCGTTCCGAATTATTCTTGGCATTTTCGAGATTGGCTTCTGCTTGTGCGGCCGCCGCACCCGCCTGAGCAACCTGTTGTGGCCTACTACCAGCTTTTATTCCCGCAAGTTTAGCTTGTGCAGCCGTTAGGTTGGCTTTCGCTTGGGCCACTTGTACTTCAATTTCTGCACTTTCCATTTTGGCAAGGATCTGACCTGCTTGCACATTGTCCCCTTCCTTAACTGCTATCGTTTCAATACGCCCTGGAACTTTTGTGCTAATGCTGGCGATTGTTCCTTTCACACGTGCATCATCTGTAGATACAATTTTACTAGCCCTGATCCACCACCAGATACCGCCAGCTGCTAGAATTGCTATTATGATTACCACAACTAATACTATTTTGTTTTTGCTTATTTTAGGTTTCTCAGTCATCGTAATCCTTCCTTTCAAAAAACTAATAGAGCTGCAAATCCTCACGCAAGATAGCTATTTTTCTTTCTCTTTGTGCAAAATTTTCTTTCACTTTATCTTCTAAAACCAAAATCAATGACGAGCCTGCATCAGTAATTGTATAGATACGTTTGCTACGGGTCCCTGGGTTATCCCACTCTCCAGTAATATAACCGTCCTCCTCCAATCTACGTAGTAAGGGGTATAAAGCATTTGGGTTAGGGGTGAGTAGATCTTGCGTTCGTTCCTTAATTTCGGTTGCTATTTTGTTGCCATGTGCTGGCCCATTTTTCAGTATTTTAAGGATATATAATCCCGTAATAATCTTAACCCCCGTTTTATACTCATCACTCTTTGATGTCATCATTTTTCTCCTTAATCCCTTATAAATAATCTTATTATTTTTAATATAGTTAATTATAACAACACATAATACCAAAAACAATACGAGAAACTGGCCCGCTTGTTAGCTTGCTCAGCAATTTACCAAAATTACCCATAACAATAGCTTTACTAAGTTTAAATCACTTAGGTAAGAGAAATTCCTCCATGCATTTATTTCCAATAAAAAAACTCCTGTTTTATAAAAAAACAGGAGTTTTTACTAGGTATTAAATTAATAATACTGCAATTACACTTTAAATTTCTTAACAATTCCCATCATATCCGTCGCCAAATGGGCTAAATTGTCAGCATTCTGGTTAATCTCCAACATGCCGGCACTTTGTTCCTCAGCCGATGCAGCCGCAGTTCCAGAGTTTTCCGATGTTTTTTGTGCCACAGTGCTAATATTCTCTACACTTACTACCATAGTCTGCGTACCCCTTGCTGTTTCATCAACAGCTACAGCGATTTGCTCCACGCCCGTCTTTACTCCCTCCAGTTTCTCAATAATAATTTTAAATCCTTCTTGCGTTGTTACGGCAGATTCCCTACCTTTGAGAACTTCTTGGTTCGCTTTACCGACGGAGGCAACAGCAAAATTAATTTCTTCACTCATTTTTATAATGATTTCAGCAATGTCCTTAGTCGCTGTGGCACTTTGCTCTGCCAATTTTCGTACCTCATCCGCTACTACTGCGAATCCTCGACCAGCCTCACCAGCTCGTGCTGCTTCAATAGCTGCGTTAAGGGCCAGTAAATTAGTTTGGGCAGCAATTCCATTAATTACATCAACAATGCCTTTGATCTTTTCTGAACCTTGGGATAAGTTAGTTGTCACAATTGTAATCTCATTCATTGATTGATTAATATATTCGTTTTGATTTACCACTTCTGCCAGCATTTCCATCCCCTTGCCAGCTTCTGCTACTGCATTTTGTGTACTAAGATTCACTTCGGCGGCTCCAGCACTAATTTCTTCCGACCCTGCTGAGATTTCCTCTAAGGTAGCCGAAATATTACTAATGTTATCCGCATTTTGAATAGCGCCGGCAGCAATTCCACTTATGCTTTGTGCCACTGTCTCTACAGCTTTTACATGTTCAGAAACCGTCGCGCTTAACTCTTCACTAGACGCCGCTAAGGTCTGGCTATTATCTGCGATTTGGCGAACAAAGGATTTAAGTGACTGACGCATTTCATTTATTACAAGACCCATATCACCAATCTCGTCATTATGGGCTGGAATTAAATCTTTACCTAGCAGGTCTAGCTTACCCACTTGTGCCAAATCCCTACTAATAGTCCCCAGTCTTTTTGCCATATTGCCACTATACCAATATACTACTCCAATAACCAATAGGATTATGGCAATACTGCTTGTGGTCGCTATGTTACGGCTGGTTTTAGAGGATTCCACCACCGCCATACCGCTTTGATCTAAATATTTCTTTTGCATCTCGGACAACTGTAGAAAATTTTCATCAATTTCCTGTACCATGGCTCTTCCCTCACCCGCTACTTGAAGCCAACGTGGGTCATTCGCCTTACGTGCAGGAAATAATCTCGTATCTGCATATACCATATACTGATTTAGCGCTTTATCCAAATTTTCGGCCTTTTCTCGAGCCTCAGGTAGTGCTAATTGGGTTTTAACCTCCCTTACCATCGCTAAGCTTTTAGCTATTTTATCTCGATACCCCTGTTCATAGGCAGCACCATCGGAATAAAATAAATATCCCCGCATATCAAGAAGGGCTCGAGTAAATTCAGTGTGCGCATTTTTTACTGTAACTAATCTTACTGATGTCTGAGTCACAATGATTTCTGCCTCATTACCTGCTTGTCTAAATTCATATAATGTATAACCCAGTACAAGCAGTAATAATGCCGCCACAACGGCGAACATACCCGCTAGTTGTACCCTAATTGGAAAGCGCCTTTTTTCCATCTTATTACCTCCTATTTTTTTAGAAAATATGTAATATTTCTACTTTTTTCATTATAAGGAACTTTCTACTTTTATCTTGCAAATTCCTTCTTATTTCGACATTATTGAAGTATACTTTACTATAAACGTAGAAACTCCGCCAAAGATTGGCGGAGTTTCTACGTTTGTGCTATTCAAGTTTGAATATATTTCTACACTCTAAATTTCTTTACAATATCCATCATTTGAGTTGCCAATTGAGCTAACCTTGCTGCGTTGGTATCAATTTCATGCATGCCAGCTGTTTGCTCTTCTGCTGATGCAGCTACAGCCTCAGAGCTTGATGAGGTCTCATTAGCAACCACACTAATATTCTCCACGCTGCTTACTACTGTTTGAATTCCCTGGGAAGTCTCATTTACAGCTGCAGCAATATGAGTAATCCCTTCTTTTACTGCTTCCATTTTCTCAATAATTACATGGAAGCCGTTCTGTGTTGTAATGGTAGAGTTTTGCCCTTTTTCTACCTCTTTGTTGGCTTTTTCGACTGTAGTGACAGCAAAGTTTATTTCGTTACCCATGTTATGTATAATTTTAGCAATTTCATCAGTTGCGCCAGCACTCTGTTCAGCCAACTTACGAACTTCTTCAGCTACCACTGCAAAACCACGACCTGCTTCACCAGCACGCGCTGCTTCTATAGCTGCATTTAGTGCTAGAAGATTTGTTTGCGCGGCAATACTATTAATCAAATCAACAATGCCTTTTATTTTTGCAGAACCTTGATCCAATTTCGTTGTAACAATTGTAATTTCACTCATAGATTGGTTAATTGATTCATTCTGGGCAACTACCTGTGTCAGCATTTCCATGCCCTTGGCAGCCTCGTTTACTGCATTTTGAGCGCTGGTACTGACTTCAGACGTACTCGCATTGATTTCTTCAGAGCTTGCGGATATTTCCTCCATCGTTGCAGAAATATTACTAATGTTATCTGCATTTTGAGATGCCCCTGCTGCAATATTTGTTACGCTTTCTGCGACTGTCTCTACCGCCCTTAATTGTTCGCTAACAGAGTCACTAAGTTGTCCACTTGTCGAGGTTAAAACTTGACTACTGCCAACAATCTGAGAGACGAAACCTTTAAGGGATTTTTTCATTTCAATAATGATGAGACCCATATCACCAATTTCGTCGTTTCGAGTGGGATATACATCTTTTCCTGTTAGATTAAGGTTCCCAACCTCAGCTAATTCAGCGCTAATGTTTCTGAGGCGTTTTGCCAAATTTCGACTATACCATACGGCTAGTACAATCACCAATAAAGAAACTATGCTGCTGATCACCAAGGCAATAATTCCATCTTGACTTGTCGCAGCAAGTAATGAGGAACTCCTATCATCTAGGTATTTTTGCTGCAGTTGATCAACTTTAGCAAATTGATCTTCAATCTCTTTTACCAATTGCCGTCCCTGTGTTGTAAGGTTAGTTAAATTAGGATCTTTCGATTTTTTAGCCGCAATGACTTTGTCGCCAAGCACTACATAATCATCAACTAATTTTGCTAGTTTTTCCCCTTCGACTTTTGTATCTCCCATTGTAGACATGCTATCATACTTTTTCGCCAGTTCACTACTCTTTTTTATTTTATCTCGATATCCCTGTTCATAGGCCGCACCATCCGGATAAAATAAATACCCTCGCATATCTAAAAGAGCTCCGGTAAATTCTAATTGCCCGGCTTTAACAAGATTTCCTCTTGTGACGGTATGCTTTACTATTGCTTCAGTTACTTGTCCACTATCTCTCAATTTAAACACAGTAAAGCTTAAGATAGATACTAATAGAATAATGACCAAAATAAACATACCCGTAAGTTGCATTACAATCGGCATTCGTTTTCTATTCATAACAACCTCCACCTTTATAAAAAAATCGGAAAACTCATTATTTTCCATTTTATTAGTACATTCTATGTCTTATCTTTATATTCCTTCAAACATTTCCCTTTTTAGACAAAATATCACTTTATATACTAAAAAACCTCATGCTAAACGCATGAGGTTCATGTTACAAATATGGTGGGCGATGACAGGATCGAACTGCCGACATCCTGCTTGTAAGGCAGGCGCTCTCCCAGCTGAGCTAATCGCCCATATTTTGGTGACCCGTGGGGGAATCGAACCCCCGTTATCGCCGTGAAAGGGCGGTGTCTTGACCGCTTGACCAACGGGCCGTAAAATGGTGGCTCACCCGCGGCTCGAACGCGGGACACCCTGATTAAAAGTCAGGTGCTCTACCAACTGAGCTAGTGAACCAAAAAATGGTGCCGCAAGACAGAATCGAACTGTCGACACGAGGATTTTCAGTCCTCTGCTCTACCGACTGAGCTATCGCGGCAAGTAATGGCGACCCAGATCGGATTTGAACCGACGACCTCCGCCGTGACAGGGCGGCATTCTAACCGCTAAACTACTGGGCCATATTAATTGTAAGAACTAAATGGTGGGCGATGACAGGATCGAACTGCCGACATCCTGCTTGTAAGGCAGGCGCTCTCCCAGCTGAGCTAATCGCCCGTATTTGGTGACCCGTGGGGGAATCGAACCCCCGTTATCGCCGTGAAAGGGCGGTGTCTTGACCGCTTGACCAACGGGCCGTAAAAATGGTGGCTCACCCGCGGCTCGAACGCGGGACACCCTGATTAAAAGTCAGGTGCTCTACCAACTGAGCTAGTGAACCACGTCGCTCTCACAAGATATGATTATATAGCAATCCTTTCTTATTGTCAACTAGTTTATTGTTGGTTTTTAATGGATTTTATAATAAATTAGTTTGCAATAAGAAAAGCATAGAAACTTTGTTTAGTTTTTTAATTATTGATCATCAGATAGGCAAAATTTCCTCTGCTTCTCAATAAAATCTTCGGCAGCATGATATCCCAATTTATTTAGACGATAATTCATCGCAGCTACTTCAATAATATTGGATAAGTTTCGCCCTGGGCGCACTGGAATTGTCTTACATGGTAATCCGACGCCTAGAATCTCATAATGTTCTTCTTCAAGACCTAACCGATCATAGGCTTTACCTTGTTGCCATTCTTCTAGACGAATGACTAAGTTTATCTTTTGGCTTGGTCTTACTGCACCGATACCAAATAATGCTTTTACATTTAAAATTCCAAGTCCTCTAACTTCCATAATATGACGCAATATTTCGGGCGCACTACCAGTGAGTACATCTTCACCGCTGCGAATTACATCTACAGCGTCATCTGCTACTAAACGGTGACCACGTTTGATAAGGTCCAATGCTGTTTCACTTTTACCAATGCCACTTTCACCAATAATCAAAGTACCTACCCCATGCACATCCACCAACACTGCATGAATGGTAGCACTTGGCGCAAGTCTGCGTTCTAGGTAATTCGTTAACAGCGCTATGAAACGTGTTGTTGGCAGGTGAGTCCGAAAAACTGGTAATTGACGATTTGCCGCCGATTGCAGCCATGCTCCGGGTAATTCTATATTGCGGGTTATAATTAAACAAGGAAAATGTAACTGAATAAATGCATGCCACCGCTCATCTGCTACATTTATAGGTAAGGTGTCTAAAAATGCTGTTTCTGTTGTGCCGATTACTTGAATACGCTGCTCATCGAAATACTGTAAATATCCAGCCAAAACAAGTCCTGGGCGATTAATATCAGGCACTTTAACAGGGCCATCAAGAACGCAGTCCTTCTCCACCGCGGTAAGACAAAAATAATCAACAATTTCTTTTAACAACAAATCCGGCATTTTTATCACCTACCTATCGATACTATATTTGATTTCTATTCAAAAATTTCATGCATTATGATGGTTTGTTCTCTTCCAGGTCCTACGGAGACAATGCCAAGCTTAATGTCTGCTACTTCGCTCAAACGTTCTAAATAACGACGTGCGTTTAATGGCAAGTCTTTATAATTACGAATATTAGTTGTATCACTTTGCCAGCCGGGAAGTTCTTCATAAACTGCTTCAACTTCAGCTAATACCTTTAGGCTAGCAGGAAACTCATCCATTACCGCACCTTTATATTTATAACCAACGCATATTTTTAATGTTGCCAATTCATCCAAAATATCCAAACGAGTAATTGCCATATAGTCAATGCCGCTTAGACGTCCCGCATAACCTACTACGCAGGCATCTAACCAACCACAGCGACGAGGACGGCCTGTTGTAGTACCATATTCATGGCCTTTTTCACGAATGTGGTCACCCACTTCATCAAATAATTCTGTAGGGAATGGGCCCTCTCCTACGCGGGTTGTATACGCCTTTACTACCCCAACCACTGTATTGATTTTCGTAGGTCCAATTCCAGCCCCTACACATACTCCACCAGCAATCGGATGAGAAGAAGTAACATACGGATAGGTTCCATGGTCAAGGTCCAGCATAGTTGCTTGCGCACCTTCAAATAATATCTTTTCGCCATTTTTTATTGCTTTATTAAGCGTTGCAGATGTATCACATACGTAAGAGCGTAATTCTTCTGCATAACCTAAATATTCTTTTCTTACAGTCTCATAATCAAAACCTTCTACACCATATACTGCTTTTAGTAAATGATTTTTGGCTTCTAAATTACGTTTTAATTTTTCCGAGAATTCTTCTTCATCTAACAAATCAACTACACGAATACCACAGCGCGAGTTTTTATCCATATAACATGGACCTATGCCGCGTTTCGTCGTGCCAATTTTATGATCTCCACGATACGTTTCTTCTGCTTCATCTAATAAGCGGTGATAAGGCATAATCACATGAGCACGATTAGAAACTTTAAGTCCTGAAGTATCGATCCCTTTCTCCTGCATGCCTTTAATTTCTCTGAGCATAACTTCTGGATCAATAACCACGCCATTACCAACAACACAAGTTTTCCCTTTATATAAAATACCTGAAGGCAATAAATGCAGTTTAAATTCTTTTCCCTCTACAACTACAGTATGACCTGCATTATTTCCCCCTTGATAACGAGCAACAACATCTGCTTTCTCAGCTAAATAATCTACAATCTTACCTTTGCCTTCGTCGCCCCACTGGGTTCCCATAACTACTACTGCTGGCATAAAAAATCACCCTTCCCATCTTATTAAAGTAATTTTGTCAAGAATTCAACTCTTGTTTAATGTACCTGAATTCTTGGCCCTATTTTCTATAAACATTATTATCTACAAACCAAATCTAGCCATGATGGTGTCAATATGGCGAAGATAATAGGAGTACTCAAAACAAGCATCAATTTCTTCTGGTGATAAATATTTCTTAACGTCTTCATCCTTGGTAATATTCGTTTTAAAGTCGGCGCCTTCCATCCATTTGGCCATGGCATTGCGTTGTACCCAACGGTAAGCCTCTTCTCTTACTACGCCTTTACTTACTAACGCCAATAAAATACGCTGGCTGAAAATAAGCCCGCCCGTTTTTTCAATATTTGCTTGCATAGTTTCTGGATACACTAATAATTTGTCGACAATGTTTGTAAACTTTTTCAACATATAATCTACTAATGCAAAACTATCAGGCAAAATCACACGTTCTACTGAGGAATGAGTAATATCTCTTTCGTGCCATAAGGATACATTCTCTAAAGCAGCGACTGCATTCCCTCGTACTACCCGTGCTAGGCCAGCTACGCGTTCACAAGTAATTGGATTGCGTTTATGAGGCATCGCCGAGGATCCCTTTTGGCCCGGGTGAAAATACTCTTCTACTTCTCGTATATCTGTCCGTTGTAAGTTACGAACCTCGGTCGCAAATTTATCTAAGGAGCTGGCAATTACTGCTAAGGTAGTCATTAACTCAGCATGACGATCTCTTTGAATAACTTGAGTTGCCAATTTCGCAGGTTTAATACCCATTTTATCACAGATGTAAGCTTCTACAGCAGGATCGATATTCGCATATGTACCTACTGCTCCTGATACTTTACCTACAGAAACGGTTTCTTTAGCGCGTTTCATGCGTTCAATATTGCGTTCCGTCTCATCTAACCACAATGCAAATTTAAGCCCTAATGTAATGGGTTCCGCATGAATACCATGAGTACGGCCAATCATAACCGTATTTTTATGTTCTGCTGCCCGGCGGCGTAAGACTTGGCGAAAAGCCTCTAAATCTGCGAGTATAATGTCAGATGCTTCTTTCATCATAGATCCTAGTGCTGTATCTTTTACGTCTGTAGAGGTTAACCCTTTATGAATATATTTGGCTTCATCACCAACGTTTTCAGCAACAGCTTGCAAAAATGCTAATATGTCATGATGTGTTTCTTCTTCAATTTCTCTTAAACGCTTCATTGAAAATTTAGCTTTCTCACGGATTACTGGCACGGCTTCTGCTGGAATTTGCCCCAATTCTCCCATAATCTCAGCTGCATGGATTTCAACCTTTAAAATGGTTTGAAATTCATTCTCTTCAGTCCAAATACGTCCCATTTCAGGATAGGTATAACGAGTAATCATCTTACATTCTCTCCTTCAAATCATAGTAGGTACTATTTATGTATAATCTATCTACATTAGTTATCAACAAACTGTGGATAACTTTGTTGATAAGTTGTTTATAAATTAAATGCCTTTTTATTTTACCCTAGATCAGGAAATTCACTCATAATAATCATAGCGGACATTTAGAATTTGAAATCTAGATTTTTTCCCTTACATATCATAGCACTTGGTAGGTATCGTGTCAATGACTTTGTCGAATGTTTTCTCGTTTTGCCCTTTCATTGTTCGGGTTTTTGGGGAAAATCGATACTCGGTCTACGGATTATGATTGAATCCCACTTGCAGCCAAAGAATCTTAGACTTGGTTTCTGGCAAGTCTTTAATTCTTCAACTCTTGATTTACGATGGTCTTACCGCTTCGCTCTAAAATCTCCACGAATCCTTGATCACCGTCTACCCTTATCTTATCTCCATCTTTAATTAACGTCGTTGCATCATCCACCCCCACTACTGCAGGAATGCCATATTCGCGAGCAACGACTGCCCCATGAGTCATTAAGCCTCCCACCTCAGTGACAATTGCAATTGCAGACTGAAATAAAGGGGTCCAACCAGGATCGGTATGGGGCGCAACAAGAATTTCACCTGTATGTAAAACAGCATTTTCTGCCCTTAGGATGACGCGAGCGATTCCCTCAGCGACTCCAGCTGATACTGGGCTGCCAACTAGTGTTCCCTCTGGGAGATTGCCTCTATATGGAGGAACAATGACAATCTCACCTTCACTTGTCATTACCCTCGGTGGTTTTAATTTTTGGTGCCATTGATACTCTTCTTTGCGCTTAGTAATCTTTTCAAAAACATCCTCGTTACATTCACCTTGTAGTATTTGAATTAATTCCTCTAAGCTTAAGAAGTAGACGTCTTCTGCCTTTACCAAAACCCCTTTTTTAACCAGCTCATTTGCTTCTGCCATAATTGCCTTTTTACACTCACCCATTACTGTGACTAATAAAAATTTATGGTGTTCCCGCAGCCCTCCGACATACCGAAATACGGTGATTAAGCGGGACAATAACTTTGTTTTAAAGTAGTTTCCCTGCGCAGAATTTAAAATACGCTGACTAGCCTCTTTCGCTTCCTTTTCGCCTTCAGCAAACCGAAGTCGGTGTTCACCTGGCTTCACACTCCGTATATGACTAAACAATGCGGACATTAATTGCGTTGGCTCTTCATGCCACCGGGGATTGGTCAGGTCAATCTCACCAGCGCATCTCATTCCGTATGTAGCAATAAAACTCTCAAACGCACGTTTAAAAGTCTCTCCTCCAGGTAGATCAGTAAACCCCAAATAGAAATTTTGATCCTGAGCAGTCTTTAAATATTCTTGGACCTCAGGAAGCTCTCGAAGAAGATCTGCTAGATCGCCCAGTTCTAGGCCCATTTCGCTGGTAACATTTCCTGGCAGAGACATGTTTAACTTACTAAGATCTGCCTTACTACCAAACATCCGAACAAGAATTTTTCCTAATAAGGCATGCGCAATAATCCCTGGAACAATGTAAGGAAGAATTCCATGCATAATGTCAGGATATAAAATGGTCTCTAACTGCTGCTGTGCTGTTCTTATACGTTGCGCTCCCTCTACTGTGTTAAGCGCTTCCCTTGTCTGAGCTATTTTATTTTGCATAATTTTTTCAATTACAAGTTTAGTTATTTTCGGATCGCTTTTTCGAAGATTGTACCACGCTTTTTTGATAAGGGGTCCCACTATTTTGTGAATGGAGGTAAGACCATTTTTTTCTGCTGGATGATGTCCTGCAAGAAATTCCTCACGTTTGACAACGACATCTAAAGCTCGGCTCATAGCTTCATCAGCATTCGTTACGATTTTGGGGAAAATATTACGTACTATTTTATAGTAGAGCACCTTCGTAAGGTCAAGAAAAATTCTTCCCCCTGCTTCTACGAATATATTAGATGGAAATGCTGTCCTTAAGACCGATAAGCCCAAAGGTTTCATAGCATCAGTCATCATTTGTACATGACCAAAGGATAGTAACACTCTCACAGGTTGTTTCGGAATATCTGGCAGTGGATACAAAGTTGTAATAGGACGGCTCTGCACTATATAAAACTCACCGTTTGCCAAACAAAACTCAATATCCTGAGGCACTTCATAATGCTGCTCAATTCTTTTTCCTAATGCAGCGAGCTTAATAATCTGCTGATCCGTTAGAGCTTGCTGTTCTTGCTGTGCTGGAGGTAGCTCTTTTGTAAAGGTACCACCTTCGGGCAGCGGATAAATAGCGAGTTTCTTTTGTGCTATCTTTTTGCTAATAATAGTATTATTTTTGACTTTGTACAGGTCAGCAGATACCATACCAGATACAAGGGCTTCTCCCAAACCAAAACTAGCATCAATAGAAGTTACGGCACGATTTCCATTTACGGGATCGGCTGTGAACATAATTCCAGAAATATCGGGAGTAACCATTTGCTGAACAACAATCGATAGATAGACGTCCCTGTGGTCAAAACCATTTTTTGCGCGATAAGCAATGGCTCGATCGGTAAATAAAGATGCCCAGCATTTGCGGACATGTTCTAAAATTCCATCCTCGCCTTTGATGTTCAAATAGGTGTCCTGCTGTCCGGCAAAAGAGGCATTTGGTAAGTCCTCAGCAGTAGCGCTGGAACGAATTGCATAGGAGTAATGCGATCCCTTTTTATTTACTGCTTGAATTACAGCATTTCGTATTTGAATGGGTATCGCTAATTTCTCTAAATGGCTACGAATACTTTCTCCCAATTCTCTTAGTTGTTCTAAGTTAGCTGGATTACTAGCGTCTAGCGCTACGAAAAATTCCTCCATTCGAGGACTCGTTTTAATAAATTCTCTATAGGCATAAGTCGTAATGCAAAAGCCACCAGGTACTGGTAAACCAGCCTGGGTCATTTCACCGAGATTTGCCCCCTTGCCGCCAACGTAGGGCAAACTGGAACGATTTATTTGCTCAAAATAAAGTATGTATTGACTCATAGCAAATGGTACCTCCCTATATAGGCAATGAAATGCTGTCATATGTAATTATATCTTATCCAATGGCTAATAAGCATATCCTCTACCACTCCCTTACACCAATACCTAAGGACGGATAATATACGAAAAAAAGGGAGACGAAAATTCGTCTCCCTTATCATACCTACAAATTAAAATTTACGATTACTTCTCAATCTATTGATAAAATAATTCCATTTTACGGTAACATTATACACCCGTTACCCTGGTAATTTAGATAAATCACTAAATTTGGTAAATTGTTTGTGAAAGAATAATTGAACTGTATCTACAGGACCATTACGATGTTTCGCGATGATAACTTCTGTAATATTCTTCTTATCACTATCTGGATTATAATAATCGTCGCGATACAAAAAGGCAACGATATCAGCATCCTGCTCTAATGAGCCTGATTCTCTTAAATCACTAAGCATTGGTTTCTTTACCTGTCTAGATTCTACACTACGACTGAGCTGAGATAATGCAATAACCGGGACATTAATTTCCCTCGCCAAAGCTTTTAGGGAACGAGATATTTCAGAAATTTCCTGTTGGCGATTTTCACCGCCCTTGCCCTTGCTGCTCCCCTGCATTAGCTGTAAATAATCGATAATAATTAGTTGCAAATCATATTCAATTTTAAGTCTTCTCGCCTTTGAGCGCATTTCCATTACCGTAATACCTGCAGTATCATCGATAAAGATAGGCGCAGCGGACAATCGGTCGGCTCCGCTCACCAGTTTGGTCCAATCCTTAGCTTCTAGTTCGCCAATTCGCAGCCGCTGGGAATCAATCGCTGATTCAGCACATAACATACGTTGTACCAATTGTTCTTTCGACATTTCTAGGCTGAAAAATGCAACTGCCTTTTTTTCGGCAATGCCGATATGCTGAGCAATATTCAGAACAAAGGCGGTCTTTCCCATACTAGGACGTGCTGCAATAAGAATGAGATCAGAGGGCTGTAAGCCGGATGTTAACCGATCTAAATCCTTAAATCCTGTAGCAAGACCAGTGATACTGCCTTTTGATGCATATAACTGTTCAATTTTATTGAAGGCTTCAAATATAATACTCTTAATCGGGGTAAAGTCTCCACCCATCTTACGACTAGAGACAGCCAATATCATTTTTTCAGCACTATCTAATATGCCGGTAACTTCTTCACTGCCTTCATATCCCATACCAGCAATATTGGTAGCAGCATTAATTAATTGCCTTAATAGGGCTTTTTCTTCTACTATCCTAGCATGATAAAGTACATTTGCTGCCGTAGGTACGCTGTTTGCCAGTGAGGTTACGTATGCGATCCCCCCAGCTGCCTCCAGCTTATCTTCTTTACGCAAAAACTCGATCACGGTAACCATATCTACTGCATCATTTTTATTAAAGAGTTCTATCATAGCATTGTAAATCAGTCGATGGGCTTCCCTGTAATAATCTTCTGACCGCAATAGTTCAGCGACCTTTGATATCGCCTCTCGCTCAATTAACATTGCTCCAAGAACCGCTTGCTCTGCTTCTACATTCTGTGGTGGTATTCTATCTAACAATAAATTTTACCTCCCCCCATACCCTTATGCGCTTTTTTGTTCCGTATCAACTAGTAGAATCGCTAATGCTTCTTCTACATCATCCACGGGACAAATCGTTAAGCCCAAATGTCCTTGGGGAATATCCTTCTCGTTTTCTTTGGGAATAATCATGGTAGTGACACCAGCTTGTTTTGCGCCATAAGCTTTTTCAAATACACCGCCTACCGCTTTCACTTTACCTTGGATGGATATTTCACCTGTCACTGCCACATCTTGTCTAATAGCTCGTCCAGTAATTGCTGAAATAATAGCAGCCAAAATTCCTGTACCTGCTGATGGACCATCAATACGTCCACCACCAATTATATTAATATGAATATCATAATTCGCTAAGTCTTCTCCCGTTATCTTTCGCACTACAGCTGCCGCATTGAAGACCGAATCCTTCGCCATGCTGCCTGCTGTATCATTAAAACGCATACGGCCCTTACCTTTTTCTGTTGCAGCAAAGGATACCGCTTCAATTTCTAAAACGGAACCAAGATAACCAGAAACACCTAAGCCAAAGACTTTACCCACTTCTCCAGTCTTGCCAGCCTTCATACTGACAAAAGGAGTCAAGCGACTAACCTGAACTACTTTGTACACATCTTCCTTGGTAATAACTACAGTTTCTCGTTCTCCTTCTCGATACAAAGCAAGTCCAAAGGCATCTGATAAAATATTTATGGCCTTACGACCTTCTATTGTGTATTCACTAATCAAAGCTGGGACATCTGGATCTAAGGTAACACCTAATTTGATCGCGGCGTTATAGACGATTTCTTCAATATGTTTTGGTGTTAACGGTTCAAAGTAAATTTCAGCACAGCGAGACCTTATCGCTGGATTAATATCAGAAGCATCTCGCGTGGTAGCACCAATCAGAATAAAATCGGCAGGTGCACCATCTTCAAATAGCTTCTTAATGTATTTAGGAACATTCGGGTCCGATGGATCATAATAGGCTGAATCAAAAGAAACCCGTTTATCTTCTAATACTTTTAGCAGCTTATTTTGCAGCATTGCATCCATTTCACCAATTTCATCAATAAATAAAATACCACCATGAGCATCCGTCGCTAAACCAGTCTTGGGTTCAGGAACTCCAGTTTCTGCTAAATCTCTCCGGGCCCCTTGGTATATTGGATCATGAACCGATCCTAACAATGGATTTGTCATACCCCTAGAGTCCCACCTAAGAGTAGTGCCATCAACCTCAACAAAGGGAGCATCCTGGGCAAATGGGGTAAATTTAAGTCCCTTGGCAGCTTCTAATACTAAACGAGCAGCTGTTGTTTTACCAACGCCTGGTGGTCCATATAAAATTAGATGCTGAGGATAAGGGGATGCCAATTTTGAGCTTAAAGCTTCTATTGCCCTCTCTTGTCCAACTATCTCACCCAAAGTACTTGGACGAGTCATTTCCATGGCCGATTTCGTCAGTTTCTTTTGTTCTAGTACTTCTAAAGAAGCATACTTTTTTAACGTTTGCGGATTCTCAACATTATTTTCCTCTTCCTTAAGAACCTGCATTTTAATTTCTCTAACATATTCTTGATGGCGTTCTTCCATTTTTTCATTAATTTTTTTATCCAAGCGGTCTTCTAAAGTTCGGCGTGCCATTAAATCGGCTATTTCTTCTTCTACTTCTCCAAGTATTTGCGGTATCTCTTGTAGTGTAGGAACTTTCTCAATCGTTGGATCTTCGAAAACCAATTTTTGCAAGGCCAAAACTCGGTCTCCTATTTTATCTGAGTTCATTAAAGATATCGCATCTAGCTTTACAGCCTTTAATACCACCTTATCTGACCCTATTACACCAGAATACATGTCGTATAAAGCCGATATCTGACGCTTCAATTGTTCATCGACAGTTGCTTTATTCAACCCCCGTCGATAAGGAATTAACTTGTTAAAAAAGTTTTTCATATACTAATCCTTTCTAATTCCCTTCTGTAGGGAAGCAAGAACATACATAACCAATGCTCTTACTACTTAGCAATAATATGAACCTGTATCTTGGCACTCACTTCAGGATGTAGTTTTATAGATACAGGGTATGTACCGAGAGACTTTATCGCGTCCTTCAGATCAATTTTCCGCTTATCCATTTCAATCTTATGTTGGGCCAGCAATGCATCTGCAATATCCTTACTGGCGACAGAACCAAATAACTTGCCGCCTTCTCCCATCTTGACACCAATCGTTACTTCGACCTTTGCCATTTGCGCTGCTAAAAGATTGGCTTCATCTAGTGCTCTTTGCAATTTACGTTCTTCCGATGCTTTTTGCTGACTGGCATTATTCACATTGGAAGCGGTTGCTGGAATTGCTAATTTTTGAGCCAATAAATAATTACGTGCATATCCTTCTGAAACCTCTATAATTTCACCTTTTTTACCTAATTTTTTAACTTCTTGTTGTAGAATTACTTTCATTTTCTGCACTCTCCTCTATATATTTTGCGCTAAGTTCAATGACCTGGCGCTTTACGTCTTTCATATTTCCTCTTTTCACTTGCGCACCAGCTACTGTCTGGTGCCCACCGCCGCCTAATTCCTCCATAATAACTTGTACATTAAAATTACCATTCGATCGAGCGCTAACACCAATGCCATCATCTAGGAAGAATAATACGAAACTAATTTGTACTCCTTCCACGCTGAGCAACATATCTGCAACCTGAGCTGCCACAATTTGCCCATTTTTCATATTGGCAGGACAATCGGCAACTACAACACCGCCTGGTAACATTTCTGCATGGTTCAAAATTTCCGCTCGAGCTTTTACCGTATCAAAATCCAAGCGAAACATTTGACGCACTAAGGCTGGATCAGCGCCAGATCTGCGCAAATAGGCGGCTGCATCAAAGGTGCGTACCCCACTTTGCACGGCGAACTGCTTTGTATCAACAATAATACCTGCATATAAGGCAGTTGCATCGAATTTATTAAATTCTAAGTAGTCATCGAAATACATTAGTAGCTCCGTTACCAGCTCACAAGTTGAGGAAGCCGATGGTTCTAGATAAACCAATAAAGGGTTTACTATGAACTTTTCAGAACGGCGATGATGATCAATCACTACGATTCGATCTACACGACTGAGAAGTTCTGGTGCGGCAGTTAATTCCGGGTGATGAACATCCACTACAAATAACAAAGTGCGTGGAGTGAGCATACCAAGAGCCTGAGTATAGCTAATAAACATATCTTGGTATTGTTCATAATCCGCCAGTATCTCCTTCAATTTGTTTAAAGATACTCCTGGCTGACTGACAACGATGCGAAGGTCTTTGCCTAAATGACGTGCCATAATTGCAACACCAATGGCAGCCCCCAAGCTATCAAAATCCTCATTATTGTGTCCCATCACTAGTACTAGGTCACCATCATCAATGATTTCCCGCAAAGCCTGAGCCACAATTCGGGCTTTTACTCTTGTATTTTTTTCTACCGCTTTGGCCTTACCACCATAAAACTGGAGCTTACCTCCTACATGAACGGCAACCTGATCACCACCACGACCTAATGCTAAATCAAGTCCAGCTTGGGCTCTTTCGCCTAATAGAGCTACTGAATAATCATCGGCAGCAAATCCCATACTTAACGTTACCGGAATTTTATTACCTACATGAATGGCGCGAACCTTATCTAAGATGTCAAATTTTTCATGTAAACATTTGTTTAAATTCTGGCGATTAAATACGGCGATATACATATCATCTGCATATTTTTTTAGTACCGCTTCATTTTCCGTTACCCATTCTGCCAAAAGCTTATTTACTTCCGCTAATACGGAAGTGCGCTGATTCTCATTTAACCCTTGCAATACATCATCATAGTTATCAATCTGAACGTAAGCCATAACGGGTACAGAGTCAATACATTCTACTTTTACCTTTTCACTAGCAGTTATATCGCTAATATAGGCAATCATTAACTCTTCATTTTCAATACCATCATCTACCGGTTCATAGATCATTTGATAATATTTATCTTCCGCGACAAATACTTCGCGACCAGACTTTCCCCAGATCTTATCTAAAGGTAATTCTGGAAATATTGTCAAGATAGATTCGCCGATTTTTAATTCCTCTGTAAACCACTCTTTAAGTACGTCATTATACCAAAACAACTTTCCTTCTGAATCAATAATCGTCATAACTAACGGTAAGTTTTTTAAGGCATAGGACGCTCCTTGCTCAATACTATGGCTCATCGTATCTAAGTAATTATTCAAATCCTTTTGCCGCTCTATATGACGCTCACGCCCATATAGATAGAGAGACCCTAGTAAAATTGCCCCTAAAACTGCCACATAAGGGTTATAAAAGATAATCACCACTAACAAAGCTGTCGCTACAGCAAGATAAATTCTTGTATCAAACCAAAAAGACGGACCTTGTGGCATAAATAAACCTCCCTGAAGGCTACCTAACATATCAATTTATTATTCTTTGGACTGAGGTCCCCGCAATCGCCGATAATCCATAACCATATCTATTGCCCCACCAAATATCAAGATCTGCGCCATAAAACCGTTTGTCAATACCAAGAACAGTATAATCCCTCGGACCATTCTTGACAAATTGTATTTATCGGCAAAGTAGTTAAATAACGCCAGTCCCTGCACTAGAATGAGCATACTGGTCATTACTTGCAGATTCATACCAACTTGAGATAGCAAAATAATTTCTCTGCTATTGCCCCAATAGATCATAACTAAAGACAATGCGAAAAAATATACAATATAATATGGTAAACACCAATCTTTAAAGGGTGGAAACCCTGGGACATGATGTCCAAGTTTCTTTAACACCACTTTTGCAATTAAAAAATTTAGCCAAGTATCAAGTACTGATGCCATTATAAATCCTGCTGGTAAAATAATCTTCATCAAATCCATCATCGTTTGCATAGATTCTGTTATTTTTGCCAGTTCCTGTTCTCCCATGCCAAAGTTCCGATAGATTTCTACAGCTTGCTCCACCGCATTTGCCATTACATCAGTCTGCATAGTAAATGGATTGGTACCGATAACCACGGCACTTATGCCTAATAAAGCCGCTTTTGAAATCAGAGAAGCAATTGTCCCCCACAACATGGTTTTACTGGCACTAAAATTCATGCGAAATGCATAACCAAGAACAATACCGATTAAACCAAAGCCAACGACTACACTAAGAGAGTGCAAAGGATGCATCAGCATAGCAATCATGATGCCAGCTACTACGGTAGCCATAATGCTCCATTTATAACCATGGCGAACACCCAATAAAATAATAGGTACTGGCCACATCAAATTTACAAAGGGTCCAATTAACGGTAAATATGCACTAATTAAGGCAAAGAGTATGGCTATACCCGAAAGTATTCCACCTTCTACCATCGGTCTTAGTCTCGTTTGTCTCATTGAATCACCCCTTTTTGCGAAGATGTCTTTGGTATTCACTAGAATCCCCAAACCATTTCTCCACTTCTCGTTCTTTTTTTATATCTTGCTCTACTTTTTGCAATATAGCTTTATCTAAGGAATCAAAGCCAATCCCCAATCTCCTTGCCAATATATAACAAGACACGACTACGGCTGCCAACCCATCACTAATAGCCTGTTCACTATTTTTCGCCATAGCTTGGTATAATTGTCCAATATGGGTAATCAACTCTGCCTTAAGCCATTCTATCAAACGCATTTTGCGTAAAATATCGGATTCATTCGAAAACAAAACAGCCACTCCTCTCCTTTAATATATCTAAATAGTATTCGCAAATCAAGAGGCTGTTTCCTGCTATTTACTAAAGTATATCCCTATATAAGAAGGTTAATAGCATTCTTATTTCAGAATAAAACAAAAGAGAGGTTAAATAACCTCTCCTTTGTTTTATTCTGCTGTGAATGGCAGTAATGCAACAATACGTGCACGTTTAATTGCCAAAGTAACACGACGTTGATGTTTTGCGCAGTTACCAGAAATACGGCGGGGCAATATTTTGCCGCGCTCAGTAGTGTAACGGCGAATCTTACCAACTTCTTTATAATCGATAGTTTCTACTTTATCAACGCAGAAACTGCAAATCTTTTTCTTAGGTTTTCTTCCTCTTTCACGTTTCACCGATAATACCTCCCTTTAAAATGGAATTTCCTCTTCAGGGAAGACCTCTGTACCAAAGGAACTGACATCATATCCGGATGATTTTGCAGGACCAGTCGTACTACTACTGTTACTGCCTACAGCTTGCTTAGTATCTAAAAACTCGATGTTCTGAGCTACTACATCCGCTGCACGCCGTTTTTGTCCATCTTTTTCATAATCACGAATTTGCAAACGTCCTTCAACTAGTACACGACGACCCTTGGTAAGATTGTTGCCACAAACTTCGGCCAGCTTATCCCATACTACTACAGGAATAAAATCAGCACGCTTATTCTCACCATAGCCGGTATCAACTGCCACACTAAATGAAGCTACCGCTTTACCAGTTTGGGTGTATCGAACTTCTGGATCTCGAGTCAAACGACCGACTATTATAACCTTATTCATGGTGTAATTCCCCCTGGTCTATTCGTCTTGCTTAATAATCATGAATTTCAAAATGTCTTCTGTAATCTTCATTATACGATCAAGCTCAAGAATGGTCGCTGGTACAGCTGTAAAGTTCACTAAGCAGTAAAAACCTTCAGTAAAGTCTTTTACTACATAAGCCAAACGTTTTTTGCCCCAACGGTCAACTTTTTCTACTTGACCACCGTTGTTGTTAATAAGATTTTCAAACTTGGTAATTACCGCATTTGTCGCTTCTTCATCCAACGGTTTAACAATAAACATGACTTCGTACTTTCTCACGAAATCACCTCCTCCTCTGGACTAATGGCTCCCTTAAGGGAGCAGGGAAGGTTTGTAAATATACTTTTTTCAAACCTCGCTAGGCTATCCTAGACTGATACAGTATATCATTACTATCTATGACAATGCAAGAATAAAAAACGATATTTAATACTCTTTTTTTACTTTAATAATTAAACATTAAAGCGGAAATAGGTAACATCCCCATCTTGCATAACATATTCTTTACCTTCTAACCGAACTAAACCTTTTTCACGAGCTGCATTAGAGCTGCCTGTAAGCACCAGATCATTATAAGATACGATTTCAGCACGAATAAAACCGCGTTCAATATCAGAATGAATTTTTCCGCCTGCTTGAGGTGCTTTTGTCCCCTTTTTGATGGTCCATGCACGTACTTCTTGTTCACCTGCAGTTAGGAAGGTAACCAAACCTAATAATTTGTAAGATGCCTTAATGAGCTTGTCCAATCCAGATTCCGCTAAGCCAAGTTCTGCTAAAAACTCTTTTGCATCTTCCGCGGGAAGTTCTGCGATTTCAGATTCTACACGAGCTGAGACAGCGATTACCTCCGCTCCCTCTTCGAGAGCATACTTTTTAACAATCTTTACATATTCATTCTCATCTGCATTCGCTACTTCGTCTTCACTAACGTTTGCAATAAATAATACAGGTTTTAAAGTCATTAGATTCAGGTCGCCAATAAGCATAGCCTCATCTTCAGTCATTTCGACGCGACGGGCTGGTAATGCTTGTTCTAGCAGTTCTTTAATCTTAACCAGTACTGCCATCTCTCCTGGTGCTTTTTTATCCCCTGTTTTAATTAGCTTTTGTACTCTTTCCATTCGTTTCTCTAATGTATCTAAATCCGCTAAGCATAATTCAGTATTGATAATTTCAATATCACGTAAAGGATCTAATTCTCCTTCCACATGGGTAATATTCTCATCGACAAAGCAACGTACTACTTGAGCTACAGCATCCACCTGACGAATGTGGGCCAAAAATTTGTTACCTAACCCTTCCCCTTTAGACGCACCTTTCACTAAGCCTGCAATATCTACGAAGCGCATAGCAGTGGGGATACAACGTTTCGTTTTATACATTTGTACCAAATGAGGTAATCTTTCATCAGGAACATCCACTACACCTACGTTAGGTTCGATTGTGCAAAAAGGATAATTGGCAGCTTCCGCACCAGCCTTCGTAATTGCATTAAATAATGTGCTTTTTCCTACATTGGGTAATCCAACGATACCTACTTCTAAATTTGTACTCATTAATCTATTCCACCTTATTCACAATCTTTTTTATAGTATTTCTTATTGTAGATGATTCCTCGGGCATTTTCAATATATATTCCGCATTATAGAGTCCTTTATTAGGTAGCTTTATGCTCAACAATTTCTTTTACAGCCTTTTCAAACTTAGGACGGGGTACTAAAACATAACGTCCACAACCTATACACTTCAAGCCGAAATCAATTCCTGTCCGTGTAATCTCCCAGCGGTCTGACCCACAGGGGTGACTTTTTTTCATTTTAACGATATCGCCAACTTCGTAACGCACTAGCATTTACTCTCTCCCTCCTTGAGTCCTCTAACAATCTGTACGGGAGGCAAAATATGAGCCTCATCGAATAAACTTTTAATCTTATATCTTAGCGCATTCTCTACTTTTCCTTGTTCTAACGGTACGGTCTTAGCTACTACGCGAACTACTACTTCCTGCGAACGAAGGTCTACAACTCCTACTACCGTAGGCCCCTCTATCACTTCTATCATATCCTTACCAATCGCAACGCATGCTTGATCTAATAAGGATAAGACGTTAGTGATATCAGCCTCATAAGATACCGGTATATTCACGACCGCTTGCATATGGCCTCTAGTATAATTACTGACCTTAGATATGACGCCATGAGGAATAATATGCAATACTCCATTACCATCCCGCAATTTTGTAACCCGTAAACCAATATCCTCTACTGTACCTGCCATATCACCACTGACAATATAATCTCCGACTGCAAACTGATTTTCTAAGACAATAAAAAAACCTGTTACAAAATCTCGAATCAAGCTTTGAGCCCCTACACCTATTGCCAACCCAATAATTCCAGCACCAGCTACAATAGAGGTGGTATCTATTTTAAACTCCTGCAATAACATTACAATCGTAATAAAATAAATCACATAACGTACAATGCTTTGTAATAATCCTCCAAAGGTTCGGGCGCGCTTTTCATCAAAGTGAAAGGCTTTAATCCCTACATTAGGAATGAATACCCGGTTAACAGCAAGGGAGAATAGCCTTAAGATTATCGCAGCTACGAGTAAAATTCCAATAATCCGCATTATTTTATTACCGGCTAATAATAAAAAATCCGGTGTAAGCAACATGGGCATATGTCACTTCCTTTCCTCCATAGAGATTTTCGACACCTTGTCTAACACTCTATGATGTTCTTTCTTTGGTTTTATATAATTCCACTATATTATACATCCTTCTGAAAAATCCTTTTTCCTTGCTATACAGCAAAACTTTAAGTTAACTAGTCCTTCATCAATTCACAACTTCCTATTCATTCGCATATAATGTTGCACCAATGCTAAAGCGAGGCGACGTCTATGGCTAATACTTCAAATACCAATCAAAATCCTCAACCCATTATTGATTTAATATTAGCTGACATAAACGCAATCATACCTAACTTTTCCTCCCTTGTTAGCTCCTATCGCTTATTAGTCGGAGCAGCAGAGGAAATCCACCGTACACCTGAAATCTGTCCTGATATCTTTGAACGAGCAGTAAGACGCGCCGATAATGCTGGTACCATCATTGATATTTTTCTAGAACTATTGTGCTGCAAAATAGCTTTCAGTAGTGAATTTCTACAAATTTCTTGTGCCCCTGTAGATCTATTCCGTCTTCTTGCCAACCGCTCAACTGCTACAGATATTCCGGCCCATACTGCAGAGCAAGTGGTTGAAATGGAGGCATTGCGTAGGGTTTTAGAACGATGTCACCCCAAAAGCTCCTGTCTACCAGAATGCAACGTAGTGATCTGTCCAAAACCTCCATCAACAGAGCCAACTGGGCCAACGGGACCTCCTCAGCCACCACCTAAAACTACGCCCCAGCCCGATTATTCAGATATTGTAGAAGTAATAGGCGTTGCTCTTGCACAACTTATTCGTTCGCCCTCTGAGGAACTTGCCGATGCTACATCGCAACCTAGAGATCAGGATAAGATGGATTCTGCAAAAACAACGATTCCCGACAGTCGTGTGCGTTGTAAGCATTTGCATAAATTCAGATAAAACGCCTACATAATTACAGTGAAAAAGATAGGAAAGAATCTAATTCTTTCCTATCTTACTATTATTCCAAAGGACAAGCCCCTAACTCTTCATGATAATCACAAGGTTCAATATGTATGACTACGTCACAGGGGCCAAGTTTATCCTTAATCTCCGCTTCAATTAGATCACATACAGCATGGGCTTTATTTAAATGCATATCCTTATATAAAATAAGATGCATATCAATCAAACGCCAGCTGCCAGAGCGCCTCGTCCTGAGTTGATGAAAAGAGATAACTTCTTTATGACTAGTAATTACATCAATAATTGTTTGTTCTTCGTCTGCTGGTAAGCTAATATCCGTTAATTCGTATAAACTCTTTTTTGTCATGCCATAACCAGCCTTAAATACCACACCCGCCACCACAATAGCAATCATTGGATCCAACCAAAAAATTCCTGTAATTCGGATAATGACTAAACCGACTAATACACCTACTGATGTCCAAATATCAGCCTTCAAATGTAATGCATCGGCCTCTAATGCATGTGAACCAGTCTCTTTCGCCACTTTGAATAATTTACCTGATACCCAATAATTTACTCCTATAGAAATCCCCATCAAGATAATACCATATTCTAAGAACTCTGGCGTTGCCATATTATTATGAAGCTTATCCCATGCTTCATATACGATCCACAATGCTGCTGCCACTATCAATACAGCTTCAATTGCCCCCGATAGATTTTCAAACTTTCCATGCCCATATGCATGATTCCCGTCAGGCGGTTTATCTGCCTTACGTACAGCATAGAACGCAACAATGGAAGCTAACAAATCTACACCTGAATGAGCTGCCTCCGAAATAATACTAACGGCCCCAGTGTAGAATCCTACCAGCAACTTTAATATTACAAGTACAGAGTTGGAAATAACGGATAGCCTAGCCGTGCGTTCCTTCAAATTACTATCTACATACTCCAAAGTATTACCTCCTAAATTTGGATAAGCAGATCCTCTTTGTTATAACCTAATATAGATTACAATATTCGTACTACTTATGAAACGTACCAACTCAATTCACTGTATCTATTATTAGCGGCAAAACAAAAAAATCTGCAGGTACCCTAAGGTCCCGCAGATTTATCTTTACCTGCTGCTTACTGCCCGGCCGCGCCAAAATCTAGGCCGCCTGTTCCTACCATATAATATAGTATCACATCCTTAAATTATGTGTAAATATTTTTACACATAATTTAAGGTAAAAGTACTCTACTATTGAGGATGAACTTCTTATTGAATATGAACAATATGACTAATAGGATATCCTTTAGCTTCTAATGCCTTTGCCAAGTCGTCTGTATCTACAATATCGGCGCGTATTATCATTTCTATTTTTCCATCAGGTAGAGCATAACTAACCATACTAGTGATATTAATGTTCATTGCTAAGAACACTTCGGAAATTTCATGAAGCAATCCAATCTTATCTGTTACGTCAAGAGTGATGCGAGTCTTACCCTCTACTAGCCCCATAATATCAACAAAGCTTTTGAAAATATCGGTTTCCGTAATTACACCTGCTACTACCTGCTGATCATTTATTACTACCAAGCCACCAATGCGATGATTATACATCAAGATAGCTGCTTCTTCCACCGTGGCACCTGCACTAATCGTAACAACTTTTTTTTGCATAATTTCTTTTACTTTCATTTTAGCTAACAAGTAATTCAGTTCAAAGATGGATAAGGCCGTCGCTGGAGATGCAGATACTGCACGAAGGTCTCGGTCAGTAACAATACCTACTAGTTTTCCACCATCTACTACGGGTAAACGACGGAATTTATTAGTGCGCATAATCTCTGATGCATCAGCAATTGTTGTAGTTGAAGTAATGGTTATGGGATTCGCTGTCATTCTACTTTCCACAAACATATTATCATCTCCACTTATTTTTTCCGATTACATTAACCGCCTAAGTAAGCTTTGCGTATTTCTTCACTTGCAGCCAGTTCTTTCGCGTCACCCGAAAGTGTAATGCGCCCTGTTTCTAATACATAAGCCCTGTTGGCAATAGATAGGGCCATATGCGCATTTTGTTCTACTAAGAGAACCGTCGTACCACTCGCGTTAATTTCTTTGATAATCGAAAAAATTTCTTTTACTAACAAAGGTGCAAGACCCATGGAGGGCTCATCTAATAGCAGCAAGCGAGGACGACTCATTAACGCACGTCCCATAGCCAACATTTGTTGTTCACCGCCTGACAAGGTACCTGCTAATTGACTACGGCGCTCCGATAAACGAGGAAACCTCTCAAAGACTTTCTCCATGTCTTCTTGAATCCCCTTGCTGTCACTTCTAATATAAGCTCCTAGTTCTAGGTTTTCTAAAACGGACATATTTGCAAACACTCTACGTCCTTCAGGAACCTGGGAAATACTCATTTTTACAATATCTTGAGCTGCTGCGCCTGCAATGTTTTTTCCCTCAAAGGTAATCTGGCCAGCCTTAGGTTTTAATAGTCCAGAAATAGTACGTAAAATTGTACTCTTACCCGCTCCATTTGCACCTATTAAGGTAACAATTTCACCTTCTTGCACCTCAACGCTAATACCTTTAAGCGCATGAATCGCACCATAAAAAACATCAATATTTTCTATTTTTAACATGACTCAACCTCCTCTCCGAGGTAGGCCTCAATAACCCTAGGGTTATTCTTGATTTCCTCAGGTGTTCCTTGGGCAATAATACTACCATATTCTAGTACATAAATACGTTCGCAAACATTCATAACTAACTGCATATCATGTTCAATTAATAAAATTGTTAAGTCAAATTCTTGTCTTATCCACTTTATCATTTGCATTAATTGCTGCGTTTCCTGAGGATTCATCCCCGCCGCTGGCTCATCAAGCAGTAAAAGTTTTGGCTGAGCCGCTAAGGCTCTAGCAATCTCTAATCTACGTTGCTCACCATAAGGTAAATTCTTGGCAATTTCGTCCTTCTTATGTCCTAACTTAAATATTTCTAATAGTCTTATGGCTCTTTCTTCAATTTCTTTTTCTTCGCTATGATACCTACCCATACGCAATACAGACTCTAATAGTCCATACTTTACATGAAAATGATAGGCAATCTTAACATTATCCAGTACAGATAACTCAGAGAACAAACGAATATTTTGAAAGGTTCTAGCTACCCCTTTTTGGGTAATTTGAAAGGGTTTAAACCCAATAATACTTTTGTCATCAAAATCAATCTCGCCTGTTGTCGGCTGATAAACACCTGTTAACAAATTAAATGCTGTTGTTTTGCCAGCTCCATTCGGGCCAATCAAACCAATTAACTCACCTTTGTTAATCTCTATCGAAAAATCAGATACAGCCTTCAGTCCGCCAAACACTTTAGAAAGTTTAGTTGCTTTGAGTATTGCCACGCTTAGTACCTCCCATCAAACGGCCAAAGATTTTAAGGCTGATTTCCTTATTGCCAAATAATCCTTGTGGCCGATACAACATCAATACAATTAGCATTAATGAGTAAATAATCATACGCCACTCTGGATAGCCAGCTAACGCAGCAGAAACGAAAGTCAACAAAATAGCAGCAGTTATTGATCCACTAATACTGCCCAATCCGCCTAACACAACAATTGTCAAGATATCAAAGGATTTCATGAATGTGAAAGACGCAGGGTGGGCAATATAAAAGTAATGAGAGAATAAGGTTCCTGCGACACCAGCAAAGGCTGCACCAATAGTAAAAGCCAATACCTTATATTTCGTAGTATCAATCCCCATAGCCTCCGCCGCAATCTGATTTTCACGAATAGAGATGCAAGCTCGGCCGTGAGTAGAATTAATTAAATTTCTAATGAAAAATACAGTAATCACTGTAGCAAAAAATACCCAAGTAAAATTACTATAGCGAGGAATACCCATAAAACCAGAGGCTCCGCCTACATAAGGAATATTAAGAATGGTAATACGGATAATTTCCCCCAGACCTAATGTTGCTATCGCTAAATAGTCTCCATCTAACCTAAGGGTAGGCAACCCTATTACGAATCCCAAAAAGCCAGCCGCAGCTGCGCCCCCTAAAATGGCAACAATGAAAGGTAGTTGTAATTTAACTGTTAGTACGGCACCTAAGTAGGCCCCAACAGCCATAAAACCAGCATGACCAATGGAAAATTGCCCTGTAAAACCATTAATTAGATTCAAGCTTACTGCTAGTATGATATTTATACAAATCAAAACTAAGTTTAGCTCCCAAAAGGGTCCGATGATATCTAGCATAATCAACCCTTGAACAACTGCATAAAAAACGATACAAGCTGCCAGTGCTAATAACTCTTTCTTATTTTTTCCCATTATTCATTGTCACCTACACTTTCTCACGCACATTTTTACCTAATAAGCCAGAAGGCTTAAATAGTAAAATAATAATTAAAATGGCAAACGCTGCAGCATCACGGAAAGTAGATGAAATAAAGCCGCTTACCATAGCTTCAATGATGCCCATTATAATACCACCAAGCATCGCTCCTGGAATAACTCCAATACCACCAAGTACAGCAGCAACGAAGGCTTTAAGCCCCGGCATAATACCCATTAATGGATCAATTGAATTATAGTACACACCTACTAGCATACCAGCAGCTGCCGCCAATGCAGAACCGATGGCAAAGGTAATAGAAATAACGCGATCAACATCTATACCCATCAATCTCGCCGCATCTGTATCGAAAGATACAGCTCGCATGGCTTTACCGATTTTCGTACGCTGTACAACATAGGTCAAAATAATCATAAGGACTACGGAGATTGCTAATATTATCACCTGTTGGCTATTCACTACAATGTTGCCAAAGTTAAACACCTGAGATTCGAATAAGGCTGGAAAAGTACGGGGTTGCGGTGTAACAAGCAGCATACCGCCATACTCCAGTAGTAACGAAACACCAATCGCTGTTATCAGTATAGCAATTTTAGGTGCCTTTCTGAGTGGTCGATAAGCCAATCTTTCAATTGTCATCCCAACTACGGCAGCCACTACCATGGATACAAGTAACGCTGGGAAAAAGGAAAGCTTGAGTGCTGTCGTTGCAAAAAAAGCTACATATGCGCCTACCATATAAATATCACCATGAGCAAAATTAATTAATTTAATGATACCATACACCATGGTGTAACCTAAGGCAATTAGCGCATATATACTGCCTAGGGATATACCATTAATTAATTGTTGTATAAATTGCTGTGTAAAGGAAAAATCCATGACCCGCCTCCTACATTTATTTTTTATTTAGAAGAGATAAAGCAAATGCTTTTTCCCTTTATCCTTTAACTTCCTCTTTCTCGTTCTATTTTTATCACATCCTTCTTTTAGTATCCTGGAGAAAAACAAGGAGGTCTCATAAAGTCTAATAGAGTCTATTTAAAAATCTCCATCTACCTCGTTATCCCTGGCGTTATCGCTCAACGTACCTCATTGTACGCCTCCCTCAAATGCTCATAAGGACTAGCATCTGGACATCTAAAAACAGCCTCTTCACAAGTCGTGCGTTTTTTTAACCCACACTAATATTTCTATTGTTCTTTGCAGCAGTTTTACATTTGTCTTCCTTGAGTGAATACTGCTTTATAATTATATACGTAATTATAAATACATTGTCCGTTACTGTCAATACATTTATAAATTTATTCGGCATTTAATCTCTGTCAAAAGAACAAAGTACCGTTACTAAAGTACTTTTATATTATCATTTTTTACTTTTTATTTAATTGTAACACTTTTGCCTCAAACACCTCCTACTTAATTCATATGCAATATTTATGCCAAATTCAATTATTGTAAAACAATATTGATTTATTACCTTATTAATTACTTCATTTCCCTTGCTTTGCGTACATAAAGGCGATTTTTACACATTTGAGCTAATTAGCAACTAGTCAACTTATCTTAGTAAATAAGGAAGATAAGAGTTTTTCGTCTGCATTTAGACAGTATCGTCAAATTATAGATAGTGCTGTTTAGCATATCAAATATCTTATCTAATCGCCCTTGCAGCCCCAAGGAGACGGGAAAATAAAAGAACCACAAAGACACAAAGAAGGGATATACTACATTCTGGTACCTACTTTGTGTGCCACACCTGTGACACTGTGCCTTTGCGGTTCTTATTGCCATCTAATAAGGGGTTTCCTATGTCAGTTTATTGACATGAACTACAGCAGCATAGGGCAGTAATCTATGGATTAATTTTTTCTTTAAAGGTTTGCTTACCATCTTTCATCTCAATTATTACAGCACTTTTTACTGCATCATGTGTTTCATTTAAAGTAATCTTACCTGAAACAGCATTATAGTCTTTTGTTTTTGCCAACTCATCTTTAATTTTCACTGTATCTACACTATTTGCCCGTTTAATAGCCTCGATAACCATCATGGTAGCATCATACGCTAAAGCAGCAAAAGCATCAGGTGTTTCCTTATATTCTGCCTTATATGCATCAACAAATGATTTAATCTCTGGGCTATTATCATCCGGTGAATAATGATTTGCAAAGAATGTATTATTCAACGCTTGCGGTCCTGCAATTTCTGGAAGCTTAGCCGAATCCCAGCCATCGCCCCCCATAAATGGCATATTCAAGCCAATTTCACGGGCTTGTTTTATAAGCATTCCTACTTCTTGATAATAACCAGGGACAAAAACAACATCTACATTCGCTGCCTTTATCTTAGTTAAGGTCGCTTTAAAATCAGTGTCCTTCGCTAAATATGCTTCTTCCACAATGACTTGACCGCCGTTTTTAATAAAGGTTTCTTTAAAGAATTGTCCTAAACCTTTAGCATAATCACTAGAATTATCAATATAAACAGCTGCGGTCTTGGCTTTCAAAGTTTTTGTGGCAAAGTTAGCCATTACAGAACCTTGGAAAGGATCAATAAATGCAGCCCTAAACAAATAATCTCGAACTTTATTCGTTGTAGGATCTACAGTAACTTTAGGGTTTGACGCTGTTGGACTAATGGCCAATACTTTATTATCTTGGTTTACTTGAGCACCAGCAATTACACTAGAAGAAGCAATCGGGGCAATGACCGCGACTACCTTATCTTGAGTAATTAACTTCTGCATAGAATTTGCGGCTTCTGCAGCTTCACTCTTATTGTCGGCAATGACTAAACTTAATTGCTTACCTAATACACCGCCCTTAGCATTGACTTCTTTGATTGCTAAATTAGCACCGTTACTCGCCGACTTACCAAATGTTGCATTACCACCCGTCATTTCCAAATTGGCCCCAAGTTTAATTACATCCGCAGCTGGTTTACCACCACCACAACCTGCAACTGCTAACGCTAGCATTGCAGTTGCTATAAGGGCACCGATCCATTTTCCCTTTTTCATCTTAAACACGCACTCTCCCCCTACTTGTTACTTTTCTAAAAACTATACAGCTCTATTTTTTCCGTTACACCGCCTAGTCCTCTCCAGACGAATATACGTACTCAATATAAGGTGTATTATAGACATATTGTCCTTGCATGTCAATACTTTCGGAGAGGACATTGAGTCATTTGTTCTTATGCGGGAGACAAGGGCTGCTTTTTAATGTAACAGAACTCTATCTTCTCCTTCTATTCCTAAGCTTAACCAATTTTCTGTTTAAAAAAAGGACTCAGCAGGTGCCGAGTCCTTTTTTCTTATTATTTAAGGATTAATTTTTTCTTTAAACAATTGCTTGCCATCTTTCATTTCGATAACAACGCCACTCTTAATTGGATTATGACTAGCATCGAGAGTAATAATACCTGTTACCACTTGTAAATCTTTTGTTTGTTCTAATGCATCTCTAATTTTACTTGGTTCTGTACTATTTGCTCGTTTTATTGCATCAATTACCATCAATGCGCCATCATAACCTAGAGCAGCTAGGGCATTTGGTTCTTCACCATATTCTTTCTTATATGCAGCTACAAATTTTACAATTCGAGGATCTGTATCTTGGGACGAATAATGACTGCTAAAGAATGTATTATTTAATGCGGCTGCGCCAGCGACTTCTACTACCTTCGGATCATCCCAGCCATCTGTACCGATTAGTGGTATAGAAATTCCTAATTCACGAGCCTGTTTCGCGATTTTGCCTACTTCTTCATAATATGCAGGAATAAAAATGGTATCTGCATTCATTACTTTAATTTTTGTCAAAGTTGATTTAAAATCTTGATCTTTTTGTAAAAATGCTTCTTTGCCAACAATTGTTCCACCATTTTTGACAAACTGGGCTTCAAAAGCTTCTGCTAGTCCTTTAGAATAATCAGAACTGTTGTCTATATAAATGACAGCAGTTTTTGCATTTAGGGATTTGGAAGCGAAGTTAGCCATTACGGTTCCTTGGAAAGGATCGATAAAGCAACTACGGAAAGCATATGGTTTCACTTTACCGTTATCATCTACTGTAATTTTGGTATTTGTACCAGTAGCAGTGACAACGGGAACTTTATTATCTTGACCTACCTGTAAAGTTGCTAATACATTTGAACTCGCTACGGGTCCTAAAACAACAGATACCTTATCCTGGGTGATTAGCTTTGTTATCGCATTTGTAGCTTCTGAGGGCTCTGATTTATTATCTGCTACGATTAATTTAAGCTGTTTGCCAAGAACCCCTCCTGCTGCATTTGCTTCTTTAAAGGCTAGCTCAATACCATTTTTGGTAGCTTTGCCATAGTTGGCAACACCACCTGTCATTTCCATATTGCCACCAATTTTAATTTCCTTAGAATCACTTGCCGATGGCGTTGAGCCACAACCTGTCAACATCAGGCCAAACATGGCTACTGTTACTAATGAACCAATAAATGATAACCCCTTTTTTGACATCATTCTTCCTCCCTTTTTCTCGCATTACATCTTTACACATTTTAAATCGTCTTTAATAGCAAAGTGCACCACCAGAATATATTTGTTTATGTATGCTATTATATTTACTACTCTACTTACTGTCAATACTTTTTTACTGCGACTTGCATTTAGCATTTAATAAGGATTCCATGTGAAAAACTCAAAAAGCTAGCATTTTAATCCGAGATGTCTATATCCATCTGACGCAAACATAATATTTTTTATTTATCATTACCCATTTGTTTCCATTTTCTGTGTCACTAAATAAAAAAACTCGGCGTAAAGCCGAGTTTTTCATTATCCTTGTTATTCCGGGTTTATTTTCTCTTTAAACGTTTGTTTGCCATTTTTCATTTCAATAACAACGCCACTCTTAATCGGATCATGATTAGCATCTAGTGTAATCATACCAGTCACTACTTGTAAGTTTTTTACTTTTTCTAATGCCTCTCTTACCTTCTCAGGTTCGGTACTATTGGCTCTCTTAATGGAATCTACTACCATTAACGCTGCATCATAGCCTAAAGCTGCGAAAGCATTGGGCTCTTGTCCATATTCCTTCTTATAAGCTTCAACAAACTTTACAATATTAGGATCTGTATCTTGTGCAGAGTAATGATTACTGAAGAATGTATTATTTAATGCATCAGCACCGGCGACTTCGGCTATTTTAGGATCATCCCAGCCATCTGTACCAATCAGCGGTATTGAAAGTCCCATCTCACGAGCTTGTTTTGCAATTTTACCTACTTCTTCATAATAACCAGGAATGAAGATTGTCTCAGGATTCAATGCTTTTATTTTAGTTAGTGTTGATTTAAAATCCTGATCTTTTTGTAAGAATGCTTCCTTTCCTATAACTACACCACCGTTTTTAACAAATTGGCTTTCAAAGGATTCTGCCAGGTTCTTAGAATAATCTGAGCTGTTATCGATATAAATGACAGCTGTTTTTACGTGTAATGTCTTCGCTGCGAAATTAGCCATAACAATTCCTTGAAAAGGGTCAATAAAACAGCTACGGAAGACATAAGGCCTTACTTTACCATTATCAACCGTAATTTTAGCATTTGTTCCAGTTGGGGTTATAACCGGAATTTTATTATCTTGGGCAACTTGCAGGGTTGCCAATGCATTAGAGCTAGTAATAGGACCCATGATAAGAGAAACTTTATCCTGAGTAATTAATTTTGTTGTTGCATTGGTAGCTTCAGATGCCTCCGATTTATTATCAGCTATTATTAATTTAATTTGTTTACCAAGAACCCCTCCTGCCGCATTTACCTCTTTAAAGGCCAATTGAATACCATTTAAAGCAGATTTACCATAATTAGCAACACCGCCGGTCATTTCAACGTTTGCACCAACTCTTATTTCTTTCGAATCATTCGCTGCTGGTGATGATCCACACCCTGCTAGCATCGCTCCGGCGATAATTACTATAAGTAAGCCCACTGCCGATAACCATTTTTTCATATCTTTCTTCCTCCTAGACCTAATGTAACCAAAAGCCCTGCACCACCTGTCACAGCGAGAAAAGCTAGTAGTCTAATACGAACAATTGTACTTGCTATATTACATTTATCCTTTGCGCCCCCTTAGCACATTCATTACACATTTACATTGTTTTATAATTTCATCGTTTGTGCAATATCAAATTTGTAATATATCTGTCTATGTAGGCTATTATATTTACTTCATTCTCTACTGTCAATACTTTTTTGTCTCACTTAAACGTACTTTGCGTAGCTTACTCTCCTCCAAGCATACATTTGTCAACGTTTAAATGTAACATTAAGAAAAGACTTGGCTTGTGCCAAGTCCTCACACGCAGGCAGAAGCCTTAGTCGTTCTTACTTGGAATCAAGAAAGTGTTATACTTTCTGATTCCGCAAAAAAACCAGTAGGACAACGACCACCTATGTGATCAATGTCTTACTGGTTTATACTATTAATATATATCCAAATTAATAGCGATCTAATCATTCTATAATATAACTGAGAAATTCTTCACTATAAATATACTACTGTAAATCATACTTTTTAACTAACATGATATAAAGGTGAAGTGGTTGGATTACAGATTTGACCATTCGGGCAACCAATTAAGTTTCTACCACTCTCCTTGGCGTTATATAAGGCTTCATCGGCAATCTTAAAAAGCTCTTCAGTTGTTTCTATCCCTTCTTTGCCGATAGCATAACCAATACTAACTGTAACATGTAAAGCAGATTCCTTTCCGAAATAGAAGGGATGTCGCTCTACATTATTTGAAATCCGTACAGCTGTTGTCTGCACTTCCGTTTCATTACTACACTGAATTATTACGGCAAACTCTTCGCCTCCATAACGAAATACCATATCCCCTTCTCGTAGACTACCTTTTAATACTGTCGCCATATCCCTAAGCACAGCATCACCGCATAAATGTCCATAGGAATCATTAAAAATCTTAAAATAATCTACATCTAAGAGCAGGATTGCTATATTGTAGGGCACTAACTCCTCTAATTTATTCCGGAAGGAACGATAGTTATATAATGTAGTCAGCTCATCCTTTTCTGCTAATGCGCTTACCGTTTTATAGGAATTTTCCATCTGACTGAGTAGTTGTTTTACTTTTTCATTTTGGTATAAGGCTTGGTGTTCAAGCTGTGATAAATGTTGAGCCAAAACATTCACATTGATAATCAATAAACTATGCATTATAATCCAAGTCATATTTTTTTTATCAATTTCAATTTGGTCTATGCTGGCAACAAAAAAAATGACTGCAATCACCATTGCTCCAGCCAAGGAGTATTTACGTTCAAATGTTAAGCCGATCTGAACAGCATACAAATAAAATAATACTACTGCCATAAAATTAGGGGTGCTTATATAAAAATAGACTAATAAACTAACAGTTAGAAAAAATGTGCTTATATCATAGGCAGCGAATCTCTTTAACGGAAAAACAAGTAATACTCCATATACTATAGCCAATATCATATATAGATAGATTTGGCTATTTAGCAGGTCCGATACCGTTATTAATTGTAATGCTAAACAACAACCTAGTGATATAAGATTTGCAATATATCCAATCTGTACTTTTTTATGAGTCTCATATTCAAGCATGCCCAACCCTCTTTTATGATTATTATAACTTCAGACATTTTCCGCTTTTATTATATAATGGTATTTACTCCACTTTTTACCAAACTCCTGCTTTTCTAAATCTTTTTAATAATAAAAAAATCCTTCCTATTCACAATACTTCTTTGGAATAGGAAGGATTTTCTAAAATAAGTCTTTTTTCATTCTATGCATGTATAGGTTGTTTGTTATCATGCATTGACCAAATACCACAAGGGCAAATACCAGCGCAAATACCACAACCAATACATTTATGAGAATCCGATTTATACTCAAAATTACCATCTGCACTATGAGTTCGGGTAATGGCGTTTTCCGGACAAGATCGTTCACACATATGACAATCACGACAAGTTCCGCAACTAATGCAGCGCAAATGATCATCGTCTGCTTTTGGAACTTCACAGCTATGGCACTTTTTGAAATAAGCTGTGCTTAAACGATTTGTATCAATTTTAGTTTTTTGTTGTGTTGTATATATAGAACCGGTCAAATAGGCATCTACTGCTGAGGCTGCCTGTTGGGCGGCGCCTATGGCATCTACCATACGCCCAGGTTTTACAGTGTCACCCGCTGTGTATACTCCTTCTGCAATTTTATAATCACCAGAAGCTATTAAATAACCACGTTCAGTTACAATGTCTTTTGGTAAAAATTTAAGTTCAGGCACTTCACCAATTGCAATAATTACAGTATCACCTTTAATAAATTCGTTATCTTGAGTAACAATGCCTTCAGCGGTTACTTCTTTGGTAGAAACAGGCCATAATAGCTTCCCGCCTAAATCTTCAACGTGAGCAATTTCTTTAGCATCAGCAGCTGGTCGCTGAACATCAATACAAATTACCTGTTCTGCACCCATCTGATAGGCTCCCACTGCTGCGTCCATGCCTGAATTACCACAGCCAATTACAATTACATTTTTGCCAACCTTAGGATTTTTCCCTTTGTTGATTACCTTAAGAAAATCAATTCCCTTTAGAATTCGTTCATGTCCTGGCCAAGGAATCACTTTACCAATATGTCCTCCTGTAGCGACTACAACCGCATCATGAGTTTCTCTTATTTCAGTAAATTTCACTTCATCTACAACCGTATTATTTTTAAATATTACGCCCATGTCTTCAATACGTTTCAATTCTTTAGCTAACGTCGATTGCGGTAAGCGAGAACGCGGGATTACCTGTTCTAGTTTTCCGCCCATTTTTTCATCCGCTTCGAATACAGTCACCTTGTGCCCTTTCCGAATTAACTGCCATGCCGCAGTTAAACCAGCTGCGCCACCACCAATAACTGCTACAGATTTCCCCGTTGTAACAGTTGGTTTTGCCAATGTAACATCTTTAGAATAGGTGCCAAGTTCACCAATTTGTACTGAAATATCTAGATTCTTACGCGTACAATCGTCCATACAGACATTTGGACATACAGCGCCACAAACCGAACCCGGGAATGGGGTGTATTCTAAAACTAGTTTATACGCTTCTTCTACTTTTCCTTCACGCAGTAAATTAAATCGACGATGGGAAGGTATGGATGCAGTACAATTAAATTCACATGGTGAAGCATAAAGAGCATTTTCCCAAACAGGAACACGCTGACGATATAAATCGGTAGTTACTAGTCCAATTACAGCAAAATCGTCTTTCAATACGTCACTAAAGATACCACTTGGTACCCATTCTTCTGTACGATAGGATAAGATATTTGTCTGCGCTACTTTCACGCGTTCATCATATTTTAATGGAACTACTTTATACCACTCTGCCCAATTACTTAATTCTTCCCGAATTTCCGGTCGAGCAATCGACGTAAGAAAATCATCCATTTTATTATCCAAATAGGCAATATCAGCTTCGCCAAGAGGTGTAATTTTGACATCCTTCTTAGAAATTCCGGAAGCATTTCCCCGGAAATATAATGTTCCTCCTACCATACCAATACAGGAGCGATCACCTAATACGGACTCAAATTTCTCACTATCATAACCACAGATAACTGCAATACCACCAGACATAAACTCAAAGGAAAAACTACCGCAATTTTTTAACACCCAAAATTCCGGCGGGGCATAAAGGGGATCATGTTTCATTAGAGATCCAGAACGAGTACCTGCCCTGCCCCCAATATAAATATTACCGGATGCCGCACAATGAGCTGCTGTATCACCGGCATCCCCACGCACTACAATTTTACCACCAGCATTTAGCCAGCCCACATCAGCAGAAGCCGATCCTTCTACGACGATTTCAGTACCTTCCAGACACATCGATCCAACCCGCTGTCCAGGATTTTTAACAAAAAACTTTAAATCTTTTCCTTCTGGATGCCAAAGAGGTCCCCCAATATCATGTTGGCCGGAAGCCTCTATATGAAATTCTGTTTCCCCTGCTGCTACTGCTTCATTAATTGCTTGCAGCAGATCCTGGGTAGACATCCGCTGGTTTTTGTCGAGACCATTTATTTTAAACATACTGCTTCCCTCCTAACACACATACTGGATAGCTAATTTTTCAGCAACGGCTTGATCCGTAGTTACTAAGGCATCTGAACGTCCTACAGGTAGCGAACTATTACCAATAGGAGCCATTAACTTTCTCAGCTCACTATCAAGGGCTAGCATATAATCTACAATATTCTGCGCCCCTTTATCAATATCAAGACGTTCTACAAGGCGAGGATCTTGCGTACAGATACCTGCGGGACATTTTCCCGTATTACATGCATTACATCTGCCATGTTCATTTCCTACACAGCCAAGTAACTGAATTAGTATTTTCCCTAAGAAGATACCATTTGCACCTAAACAAATTACTTTAAAGGCGTCAGCTGCTGCGTTGCCAGTCAAACCAATACCGCCACCTGCCCATAACGGAATCTGCCCTTGTCTTCCTTGTTTTACAGCAGACAAATAACACTCTCTTGTCTTTGAGACTACAGGATGCCCTGTATGATCAAGCGATATTTCATTCGCTGCACCAGTACCACCTTGGATACCATCTAAGAAAAATCCACCACAGATTCTATAAGGATCCCGTAAAAGATTATTATATACAGAAACAGAAGTTGCCGAGGCGGCACACTTAATAGCAACTGGAACTCTAAACTTAAAGGCTGCATTCATAGATAAGAACATTTTTTGTACGGATTCTTCGATGGAATACAGGCCTTGATGATTCGGCGGTGACATAAGGTCAGCTTTAGGTACACCCCGAATGGCCTGCACATGATCTGCTACCTTGGCGGCAGGTAAGAGACCTCCATCGCCAGGTTTTGCACCTTGCCCAATTTTAATTAAAATTCCTGCTGGGTCCACCTTCATTTTAGGTATTGCTTTAACAATACGATTCCAACCAAAATGGCCGGAGGCAATTTGTAAAATCATATATTTTAGTTGTTCTGATTCGAGAAGTTTAACTGGCATACCACCTTCACCAGAGGACATACGTACAGGCATATTATGTTTTTCATTTAAATATGCAGTTGCTAAAGCAACAGCTTCCCAGGCTCTTGTGGACAAAGCACCAATAGACATATCACTAAAAATGACAGGATAGATCCAATTGACTGGTGGCAGTTTCGCTGTCAGATTTAATGTACCATTTGATGCACTTAAGGGAAGCTCATGAGGCAAAAGCACCCTTCCAAAAGGAGCTAAAATATCAAAGGTATGACGCTCTGAATCTAGAGCAGGATCCGTCATCTGAGAGATACGACCTATAATTATATTATCAAGGGTCCGCCCGCTATTTAAGCTAGTTCGCCCCCCTCTTTTAATTGGTGACCCGCCCTTTCTTGCTAACAAGTTAAAACGGGAGTCTGGATTCCGAACTGGCTTAATCGCTTGATTCGGACATACTTTCTCACACATTCCACAGCCGGTACAGGCGTGTTCTATGCTATTTCTTTGTTTGATCGTAAGTACTGCACTATGCTTTTGTGTTGGCTCAGGACGGTGGCCAGTAGAGACGGTAACGGAACGACGCTCTACTACTGGCTGAATAGCTTGAAACGTGCAAGCAGCGACGCAGCTGCCGCACATGGTACAGCGATCAGACTTAGTTTCAATCTTCCAAGGCAAATCATTTACGGTTATATCTTGCGTTCTTACTGTTTCCATCTCTCTACCTCCAATTGCTGATTAATGATAACTACCTCACGTTCATTTGGATACACATCTAACTCTTGGTTACGATTTGGCAAAATAGCATTCAGACCGCATACCTCTGACGCAATAGCTACCATATTTTCATCCCCACCGACGACTACTGGACGTAATTTTTTAGAATCACAGCATGTCACAATATCTCCGCTCGGCAACATCGCAATTACTGTATTAGGTCCATTAATTTCTAAAGAACCTAAGGACTGCCTAATCGCTCTAAGTTCAGCGCTATCTGAGCGCTCAGAAATTTCGTTAAATGGCAATGGAGTAATAACATGCTTGTAATACTTAATAGGCCATTTCAACTCTTGCAATACATAATGTAAGGTATAAAGGAAGTTTTGGGAATCTGATTCAAAACCAATATACCCGCGATGCAATGACTTTTGATATTCTTTATTTTTAGTATAAAAAGTGTTTTCGCCGTTAGCACACAAGGTATATCCTTGTAAGAAAAACGGATGGGCAGCATAACGTACGATATCATAATTTGTGTTTTGTCTACATTGGACAACTACGTTTTTGGCCATTAAGTCACCATTGTTATCCCACAACTTAAAGTAGGTAGCAATATCCCATGGATCACCAATTTCTTTTAATGTAAGAACATCGGGCCAGAAGGAATATACATAACCTTGCTCTTGTTTCTCTAGTAGTTCTCTAAGTGCCAATCTAGTATCTAGTAATAACTCTCCCTTTGCCTCTTCTGTGGCATCACGGTAATATTCAGGATATTCATAATTGCGGAAAATATAATAAGGCATGGCCTTAATATCTAGCTTTACATTTTTAACGCCACGTGGAATCCACTCTGCTAGTTGGATAAAATCATTTGCTTCCATATAATCTTCGACCAGCTTAGCACCTTTTTGCGTACAGGCTAGAGATAATAAGGGTTTATCTTTTTGTTGTGAAAAAACCCCCGCTAGATCCTGCATAACCATAGCAAACCCTGAGTTATCATGACCTTCCTGCTGCGGCAGCATTAAATGCAACGCCGCTGATGGATGGAAATAATCCTTGCTTTTAATGGCACCAATTCTACACATAACTTTCCCCCACTCCTCATATCAAAATTCTAATTCTCTTTTATATACCACAGCCACCAAATGCTAGAACGTGAAAAAATCAACTATATCTTAGCAACAGAAAAGACCCTGGAAACCACTGGATGCAAAGTCAGCCTATAAGTAGAAAACAAGGATTACTCTACCACCAAGCTTCATTTATCCAGGACTTCCCGCAGGGCCTTTTTTACCCACGGTGTTGTGCAAATTGCACCTGTACCGCTTGGACCAGCCGCTTTTACCGCGCGGAACCCTAGGTACACTCCTAAAATTCTTTTGTATTATTGGCAAAAACATTTTTGTTTCACTTACTACATTATAAAAACGAAATTCTTTACTGTCAATATGTATAGAAAATAATACATTATACACTTGTTATACATATGAACTAAAATATTATTCTGAAAACTTCTGCATTTACACCTATATTACAATGTTTGACCAATATACATTATGTATATTTATTCACAAATTCAGTTGATGTTTTTCAGTAAGTAGTAGTGTGAAGTATTACTCACCTTTTGTTCTTACTGTAATCTAGCATAAAATTTATAAATGGTCATCGATATCATATAAACCTTGTACTGCATTGTTTTACAGTATACAAAATATTTTCTTCCCAAATATACTCCAAGCAAAGGATAGTTTATCTTTTTACTTTGCATAAAATATTATAGATCACCATATAATATTCCTATATTCCCCAGTATTTCCGTTAAGTCCCACACTGCTAAATAGGAGATTTTATATGTTAAATAATCTTTTGAAATTCCCTAAACTAAGTTCTGAATTTAAACTTAACATCAGCCAACCAACTGCCATGTATGATATTGCCATCCATTTACGCAGTATTATGCAAGAAGCCACTACAACGAATGGTTCATTAGTTGTGTTATGTATTGGTACAGACCGCTCTACTGGCGACTCCCTTGGCCCCCTTACGGGAACAAAGCTACGCTCGTTTAACTCTTACCCTCATATTTATGGTACGCTTGATGAACCAATCCATGCCACCAATTTAAACGATACGGTAAAGTCCATACAAAAAAATATTTCTCATCCTTTTATTATTGCTGTTGACGCTTGTCTCGGCCGTACAGAAAGTGTTGGATGCGTTTCACTTGGCAGAGGTCCATTAAAACCAGGGGCCGCGGTACATAAAGATCTTCCGTCTGTGGGAGATGCCTATATTACAGGTATAGTAAATGTAAGTGGTTTTATGGAACATCTAGTGCTGCAGAGCACTCGTTTAAATTTGGTTATGAAAATGGCAGATACCATTGCCCACGCTATTTCTTATGGGCTACGGACCTATACAAAACCATAAAAAGATGTAATAGAAAAGCCGAAGCTCTAAAGAGCTTCGGCTTTTCTATTACATCCTACCTAATTCTTCAATAATTTCGTTGAAAGTTTTTCCTGTCGCATTAATAACAGGTACATCCGTAGCCGTATCTTGGATATTTAATAAGTTAATATCCGTTCCACCTACAACAATTGCATCCACACCAACCAGATCACTTTCACTTAAGTCGACTATCTCATAGCCTTTTGTTTCCAGTATATCCGCTAATTTGGATAACGTTTTTTCCACTGCAATAATACCTTGCATATCATCCACCTCCGGCTATAGGGTTACCAAAATAATGGAAGATTATACTGATAATTGACATGTTTAAAACAAATTATTTTTGCTTATTCAATAATTCTTTTACCTTATTAACTACGTTTTCCACTGTAAAGCCGTATTCCCTAAGCAAAGTTTCTTCCGGCCCCGAAGCGCCAAAGCGGTCAATAGCAAGTACACTTCCATCATCGCCAACATAGCGCTCCCATCCTAAGGAAGATCCCATCTCAATGGCTAGACGAACTTTTACATGTGGTGAAAGTACCGTTTTCTTGTATTCATCAGATTGTTTTTCAAACAAGTTCCATGAGGGAAAACTAATAACCGATACTGAAATATTTTCTGCTGCTAGCAGTTTTTGCGCTTTGACAGCTAATTGCACTTCTGAACCGGATGCTAACAGCAATGCCTCTGGCTTATCTCCTCCTGAGATGATATACGCCCCTTGTGCCACACCCTGTCCTGCGATCTTATTGTTATTATCAATGGTTGGGAGATCTTGACGAGATAGTACCAGCACCGTGGGTGTAGCTGTTGAGGTAACAGCCACCTTCCATGCTGCTACTGTCTCATTGCCATCTGCTGGACGAATTACATTAATATTGGGTAACGCCCTAAAAGACGCTAACTGCTCAATAGGCTCATGAGTGGGACCATCTTCACCAACGGCAATACTATCATGGGTAAATACATAGGTCACAGGAAGTTTCATCAAAGCCGCCAAGCGAATCGCTGGGCGCAGGTAGTCCGAAAAAATAAAGAATGTTGCTCCGTATACCTTCAGTCCACCATGCAGAGCCATACCATTTAGAGCTGCCCCCATGGCAAATTCCCGAACACCAAACCAGATATTACGTCCACTATAATCTTCTGCTAGAAAATTTCCTCCATTTTTTATCATCGTCTTATTAGAACTCGCCAGATCTGCCGATCCGCCAAAAAAAGCGGGAATACTCTTTGAAAGTACATTTATCACTTCGCCGGAGGAAGAACGTGACGCTATCTTAGTACCGTCTTCGTAGCTTGGCAACTTTTCATCCCATTTATCTGGAAGATCGCCGGCTATGGCCTCACGAAGTTGCTCGGCGAGTTCTGGATATTTTTTAGCATAGTTCGCTAAAGAAGCATTCCACTCATGTTCTAACCCTTCGCCTCTTTGCTTCACTTGTTTTTCGAAATGCTTGTAAACAGAATCAGGAACATAAAATTCATCTTTGTAGGACCATTGATAAAACTCTTTTGTCAACTGAACTTCTGCTTTTCCTAGAGGTGACCCATGAGAAGCAGAAGATCCGCCTTTATTTGGAGCACCGAAGCCAATCACTGTTTTGACTTCAATTAGCGTTGGTCTATTTGTATCGGCTTTTGCCTTCGTTAATGCCTCATCAATTGCAACTAAATCATTACCATCTTCTACTAAAATAACTTGCCAGCCATAAGCCGCAAATCGTTTTTTCACATCTTCAGAGAAGGATAGACTCAATTTTCCATCTAGGGAAATATCATTTGAATCATATAAAACAATAAGTTTGCCAAGTTTAAGATGACCTGCAAGAGATGCCGCCTCAGCAGATACTCCCTCCATCAAATCCCCATCACCGCACATACTATATGTAAAATGATTTACAACTTCATAATTTTCTTTATTGTAGATAGCCGCCATGTGGCGCTCGCCCATAGCCATCCCCACAGCCATTCCTATTCCTTGTCCTAAGGGACCAGTGGTCGCATCGACTCCTGGGGTGTGACCATACTCAGGATGACCAGGTGTTTTACTCATCCATTGGCGAAAACCTTTTAAATCATTAATGGAAAGGTCGTAACCAGATAAATGTAATAAGCTATATAACAACATGGAACCATGTCCTGCAGACAAAACAAAACGGTCCCGATTAAACCATTTAGGATTAACCGGATTATGGGTTAGATGTTTTGTCCATAATTGATAGGCCATAGGTGCTGCCCCCATGGGCATTCCAGGGTGGCCAGAATTGGCTTTCTCAATTCCATCAATTGCTAAGGTCCGAAGTGTATTTATCGCCAGTTGATCTATTACTTTGCTTTCCATGATAATTTTCAGTCCCCCTTTAGCTTATATTTCTATTCTTCCTTACCTTGCCCGTAATAAGCATTTTTTCCATGCTTTCTGAGAAAATGCTTATCTAGTAGTACCTGATCAATCGGCTTAGCGCCTTGATTTAATGAGCAGGTATAAAGTGCCATTTTGGCAAGTTCTTCTAATACTACAGCATGATACACAGCTTCATGAGCATCCTTACCCCAGGAAAAAGGACCGTGATTCGATACTAAGACACCTGGAACATGCAGAGGGGTCTTGTCTTTAAAAGTTTCAACAATGACGTTACCGGTCTCTACTTCATAGTTATCTTCGATTTCTTCTGCGGATAACTTCCGCGTACAAGGAACTTCGCCGTAAAAATAATCTGCGTGAGTCGTGCCAAATGCAGGAATCGGTCTACCTGCTTGGGCCCAAATCGTAGCAAAGGTAGAGTGAGTGTGGACAATCCCGCCAACACTAGGAAACTTATTGTATAACACTAAATGAGTTGGAGTATCCGATGAAGGACGGAAAGTTCCTTCTACCTGTTTACCTGATAAGTCTACCACTACCATATCCTTCGGCTCCAGCTTGTCATATTCTACACCACTCGGTTTAATAACAACTAAGCCTGTTTCTCGATCAATACCACTAGCATTACCCCATGTGTATAAAACTAGCCCTTTTTTTTGCAGTTCCAAATTCGCTTCCCATACTTTTAGTTTAAGTTCTTCTAACAAAGTTAGCAACTCCTTTTATAAATGTTATCGTACTCCTTGCGTGTTTTCTTTATTTTTCTTATGAATAATAGAAATCCGTTATTCTTTCAACAGTTTCTTCTAAGATCCCCAAGTCCTCCAGTATCTGCATTACACCGAATCTTTGTCGAATTTCTTTGGCTGTAAGTAAACTTAACCGAAATGACTCCCTATCAAGCTTAAGGTCAAGAGGAGTCAGCTTAGAACCTGCTTCTTCCATCATTTTAAGATAAGAAATGGGCGATGGCATTGTTAAAAACACATTTGTTTTCAGTTCATCCCATTTTTGGACAATATGCTGGGCAGCTTTTTCTCGCTTAGCTGCAGTAAAATTAATAAACGGAGCTTTCTTTTGGATAATTTGTGGTGCCACATTACCAAATAGACTTTTTATATTTTGCTCCCATTTTTCTCGCGTAAAAGACCTAAACTTACCATCAGCATATACTTTATCAATATCTAACGTTAGTAAGTATTGGTAAATATGAAGTATAATTTCTGTTCCAATTCCTACTTGATTACCATGTAAGTGCGTTTCCTGTTTACGAATCAAGCCTAGCATTTCCCACGTATGAGATAGTAAGTGCTCTTCCCCTGAAGCGGGTCTAGAGCTCCCTGTCATACCAATACACATACCCGATAGAATTAAACCTTCAATGATACTACGAATGGACTCTGGGCTCCTTGCCATGATACCAGAAGCACTGTCGACACATTGCTGAACTGCTTTTTCTACTAACTGGGCTGTAATTTCACAATAATACTCGCCATGAAGAATATTTGCTAATTTCCAATCTGCAAGGGCGCTATATTTACCTACAATGTCCCCAAGGCCAGCATGAAGCATATGAAAAGGTGCTTCTTTCATAATCGACAAATCTGCAATGATAGAGTAAGGATACACAGCGTCATAAGTAACCTTAACCCCTTTCGTAATTAGTGGCGAAACCATGGAAGCATAACCATCCATAGACGGCGCAGTACACACCACTACATAAGGAATCTTTGTTTCATAGCTCAAATAACGCACAAGATCATTAAGTGTTCCCGAACCTACTACTACAATAGCCTTAATATTGGAATTCATCGCACCTTGCAATTGCCCCAAAGCTTCTTCATCGGGATGAAGATGAGGATTAGGGAAAATCACTTTTTCTAGCTTAAAATCTTCGCTAAGAATTGATTCTACCTCTCTACCCCCTGCTTCATAGGTATTACTATCAGCAATAAATAATAATGTGCCTTTTTCAAATTCCTTAAGATAATTCCTTATATCAGAAAGAATATTACTACCAATACGAACTCCTTTAATATCAATACTATGGGTTTTACCGCAAGAACAGGAAAACTGTAAACCTGCCATCTCTTCCGGAGATTTTTGCAATAATTCGTTCATATAAATCCACCTCATGTTTCCTAATTATTCCTGTTTTTCTTTGATTGTATCATAAGATTTCCGTAAAAAAAGGCCGTTGCAAGAAAATCTTTTTCCTTGCAACGCTCATTTCCTTTATTACGTTAGGTTTGGACTGATCGAATGTAACATTACTTTATTCTTGTAAGGTTGCTAAAGAAATTACTATGCGCTGATATTAGATTCTTCCGTACCATCCATTACATTTTTTAAGGCATTTTGATCTAAATAATTATAGATGGATTCTTTGTTCTTTCTAAAGGTGAGATATGCCATGAGATAGACCCCTACTGCAATAGCAATTAATATTGGAGACTGGCTGAGGAAAGCCAAGAATACCAATCCCATAAGAGGCTTACCTAAAATATTGAAACTGGTAATTAACAATGCACCAACTGGTAAATGAACTCCAACTGAAGCACAAATTTCGGTAAACATAGGTGCCGTATATGTACACATATATAATCCTGCACTAAACCAAATCGCACCAGTAATGAGTACTTTAAATATATTGCCATTTACTAGTGGAACAATCCCTTGCACCATGAAAGGTAATGCTAGCAAATCAACTACCGGTAGTACTTGGTTCCCTGGTAATACAATTGCTAGGAAAACCATAATGGGGATTAGTATAATTCCTGAAATTAACGTTGCAGGTTCGCCGTAGCCAGTTGCATCATTTACCCCCAAATACCATTGACGTGCTTTACTATCTTTCTTAACTGCTTTTCTCGCAGCTTCCGTTATTGGGAGAAAAGCTTGCGCAAATAAACCTGCCACTCTTGGGAAAATTGCCATAATAGCACTGGTAGCAATACCCATTGTCATCACTTGCCCCCATGCTGGCAAAGTATTTAAACTTTTAAAATTCCCCATAATGCCAATAAAGATACCAAGTAATAAACCTAAGGATACAGGTTCACCGAAGAATCCCAGTTTCTTTTGCAACTGCTCTGGACTCAATTTAATTTTATTTAAACCAAGAGCATTTAGTAGAGGGTCAAAGAGTACCGTAAAAATAGCAACTTCGATATTATGCATAGCAATGATTGTGCAATTTGGATAGTTATAATAAGTTGACCATCTTTTAGCCAGTATTTCTGCAATTAACAAGCTGTACATATTTAATAAGATCATACATCCTAAAGATAGCAACATATTTTGAGTTGCAAGGTAAACCATAGAACCCCATACCATATAAGAGTAGTTATTCCATAAGTCACCTGGTTGGAAAACATCTGTCCATTTACATAAAAATAGTACTGTTTGAACCAATAAGCCAACTCCTAAGAAAACCATACCAGCCTCTGTGGAATAAGCCACTAATGCAGTCGCCTGCCAGCCTACATCAAATACAGGAAGTTGTATTCCCGTGTTCTCAACCATACTTTTTACTACAGGTGTGATAATAGGCGTAAAAGCATTTAAGAGCAGCGTAAACCCTTCTAAACCAACCCCCGCATATAAGGCAGAAAAGAATGCCTTCTTCGTGTTAACCTTTAATATTTTAGCAATAACAAAAATGATAACTGGAACAAAAACAGGTGAACCGAAAGTTTGAAAGATCTCTTTTAATGCTTGTAAAAACATAGATATTCCCCCTAAACTTATTTAGTATTATTTTCCGTTATCCTTTTCTAGCTTTTTAATTACACCCATGATTTCTTCCAAAAACTCATCTTCACCGAAGCCGGTAAGAAAACCAACGGCATTTATCGTTGGAATGCCATAGTCTGCGGAGGGCAGTGGACTGGTATGGGTGATAAAATCAAACCTACCTCCTTCTGCTAAATTAAGCGCTTCCGTTGGTTTCGCCTCCGTTGCCGTAATTTTAATCCCCCTTTCTTCCATCGCTTCCTTCAATTTTTCCGCAATCATCGATGAAGTGACTGTACCTGATCCACAAACTGACAGAACGTTAAACTTTCTCATAGCATTACTCCTTTCCAATTAATTTATTGCATTGTCCTGTTACTGATCAAGACAACTTAATAACCCAGATGCCTCTTCCTTGGATGTAACATTTTTCAATTTGACTAACAACTCTTTATTTTGAAATACGGACATAAGGTTTTTTAGTAACTGGATCTGTAGATTTGGATCTTTAACAGCTAGTAAAAAAACCAATTCTACACTTAATTCTTCATCTGGATTTACCATAGAATGAAAGATAGAAGCTTTCTTTAGCGTTGCAATGGCAATATTTGATTGATTTACATGACCTGAATCAGTATGTGGAATTGCCACGCAAAAATCACCAATTGAAAGTCCTGTTGGAAGATTTTTTTCTCTTTCTAACACCGCTTGGACATAGCTATCTTTTACGTACCCTTTGGTTAACATTAAGTCCCCTAGCTTTTCAATAATATCCTTTGACGAGTTTGCTTCCATATTTAATACCACTAAATCTAAATCCAACATATAGAACCACTCCTTACGTTAGTTAACTGCATTCTATCTTGATCAATCTTTCATTTTAGCAAAAAGAATCTCTCTAAATTGATTTATGTCTGTTAGATCTTTCAGCCCTTCTACAAAATCTAAGTTTAAAAATGGTTTTAAGAGGCCTTTGACAATTTTCTTATCATTAATTTTAAATGCTGGTAAGCAAACAATATTTGCTTTACCACAACCCCAAGTCATTGGTTGCTTTAACTTAACCACCACAATGGCTGATTTATTTACTATGTTAGATTCCCCATGAGGAATTGCCATGCCCCCTTTCATAAAGGTTGGAGACATTTCTTCTCTTCTTAAAACTGACTGCAAAAATTCTTTTTTTACATAGCCTTTATTGATTAGGAGTAGACACATAACCTCAATTAATTCTTTCTGAGCAGTAATTGGGGATTCAAAAACAAATAAATCCTCCTTTGAAAAGCTAGCTAAATCGTTTCCTTTTTCACTATTTAAAATAACGTCAAATTCTCTTATGCCGTTATTAAGTAAATAAGGATCATATACGACAAAATTAATTCCTTCAATTTCAGGATTAATGGTTCCGATAATCGCTAATATTTTAAACTTTTCTTGGATTTCTTGTATTTTATCCCTTAGATGATCGTCCATCACTCCTACCTGAAAGACAGTAACATTTGGGTATTTTTTTTCAATAGCTTGTCTAATATGATAAGCTGTCCCTTCACCTGTAAGGCATAAGGCAACAATCGCGATTGGTTTACTAGTTTCCTCTATGCTTAATAAGGGATAATTGTAGCGGTTTTTTACTAAGCTTGCATATATTTCATTTAAGTTATTCTCAGGGATAGAGGCTTTGCGTACCGCTTCTATCACAGTAAGCAAATCTACTCGATCAAGAGTCTGAGTTTGTATCCCTAATTTTTCAGTAACGATTTTACCTACGTTAACAAGTGAGCCCATGTCTACCAAAAATAATATGCCTCTTCCTTCATCCACAATCTTAGAAATGCCAATGATTTTTTCATAAATCATAGCTGGGCTTTCATCTAAAGGCATGTCAATCGCTACGGGGAAAGTCACATTAAGTAATTCCCTTACTACATTAATAATTTCAGTAGCAATTTTTCCATGGGATACCACCACCACTCCTACCCGGTTCTTCGGCGTCCTATTTTGAATAGCAGCCTTAATATACATTGCAATAAAGCCAATTTCATCTTCTGGTATCTCCACGTCTTTCAATTCTTTCAGCCAGTTACCAACTTGAAGAGCTATGTTATACTCTTTCGCGAAATCTTTTTTTATTTTAGATAGGTTAATATTTATAATGGGCTGTTTTAGGCGTATTCTTTTGACTGTTTCATCTAAATGAATGGCTAAGTAAATAAATATATTTTCGTTAATTTCATTGTACATGTGCTCTTTTATTAATTGCAGCCTTACTTTCTTCACTAAATCAATAATATCTTTATCTGCTATACTTACTAATTCTGTTAAGGAAAAGTATTTATTCTTAGCAGTAAGACTCGGCTCAAGATTACTGAACTTATTACTAATAAAAGTCCATAAAATTTCCTCTACTTCCGAAAAATTTATATTTAGCTTAATTAAGTCATAATATTTTTTTTCAATTTGCCGATAGAAATCTTCCGGCACTGAATATTCATTATTTTGAATATCTTTAATAAAGCTAGCACGATTTTTAATAAATGGTATAAATAACATATCCTGAATGTGATTTCTAATCTCTATTATGTTAATGTCTTCCAAGATAAAATCTCGCTGAATACTATTGGTTTCTAAAATATCCTCATACCCTATACTAATAATTTCACTATCTTTTCCTATATTTTTCATGAAGGCTCTAGCACAAACGACTTGTATTGTACTTTTTAGTTGACCAATATTACCGTTAAACCTTTTTAGTGTCAGTATCTCTATCACTTTAGACTCTACAAAAATTTTCACATTAATCCGGTTGCATTCTTTTTGAAAAAAGTCATATATAATCTCAACCTTTTCAACAAAAGCTCTCTCATGTAAAGAAGGGATCGAAATAATCATTGGTATACGTCTTCTAAAACTTAATAGTAAATTGGACTCTATATTCTCTGTAGTTGCGCCGATAAACATAATTTTTACTTTTCTTTCATCTTTTGTCTCACCTAATCTTCTAAACTGTCCTCTATCTAAGATAGAAAAAAGAATTTCTTGCCCCTTTGGCGGTAACCTATGAATTTCATCTAAAAAAAGAATGCCATTATTCGCATGTTCCACTATTCCTTCTGTATCGCTATCAGCACCAGTAAAAGCACCTTTTTTATAACCATACAATAAAGACAATAGCAGTTGAGGATTATCACTGTAGTCTGCACAGTTAAAAACGATAAAAGGTATTGTTTCCCCTATAACTTTCTTCTGCTTCGCAAAATTGTACATACATTCAGCGAACTGTGTCTTGCCAACGCCGCTTTCACCAATAATAAGGGTTGCTAGGCCAAAGGGAGGGTATAAGATTGCAGATTTTGATTGGATCACATTGTTTTCCAGACTACCATTATGACCTACTAAGTTGGCAAAGGGATCTTGCTGCACGACTATTTCTTCTTCATCGGGTATGTTATCCATACTAGATTCACTAAAGAATTCTTCCACTACATGTCTAGATATATCAAAACCTGATTCCATTAATTTTTTGGTAATTTCAGTAATATTCAGCTTACTATTTCCTTTGACTATGGTTTCTATTGTTTTCTTTAAATATGGTTTGCGTCGTTCTCTTGAGTTACCAATTCCTAACTCTTTACGTAAAATTGTAATTTGCTCTCTTGTGGTCGATAACATTTTTGCTAGCCTTACATCTGTAAACGGATCTTTTATGTTCTCAGTTCTTATAACACCTAACATCTTTTCTTTTAAATCCATTACAAAACCCCTCTTCTGCTTCTATACTACGCAATTACCATGCCATACAAAAAAATAATTTATATTTGTCTTAAAAGCCAGTAATTCTGCTACTACCTATCAGATTTTACCATTTCATGAATATTTTGTACATTTACCTAGAGTACTCAGCTACAAACTTATCATTTTTAGCATCTTAAATAATAAAAAAAGATATAAGCCAGTTTGACGCCTAGCTTATATCTTTTCTACTTATTTAAATGCTTATAATTTACTGCCTTATCTCTTTTGTTCAGCATGTTTATATACTTATTTTAAAAAATAATGCCTCGTTCATTATTTCTAATGCCGAGGCAATGATTTCTATTATTTTGCTGAATTTTTCTTTGTGACAAGTTCTTCACTAGTATGACGCATTTCACATGCCCCTTTAAAAACAGCACCTTCACTAATACCTAAGATACCTGCCTTAATATCTCCAATAATTTGCGCACTAGGAAGTAACTCTAATTTTTCAGTAATATCCACATTACCATAAATAGTACCAGCAATCGTAGCATTAACAGCTTTGCATTGGGCAGTAACTTTTGCATTTTCTCCGATCACTATATTACCAGTTGTATTGATATCGCCTTCAAATTGTCCGTCAATCCGGATGGTACCCTTACCACTAATATTCCCCTTCATTATGGTATCCTTACCAATAATAGTCTCAACCTCACCTACGTAAGTCGTTTTTTTATTACTACCAAACATATTGCACGCTCCTGTATTGTTGTCAGCTTTATCTACTGCTTCTAGTTATCTACTCAACTTGATTAATTTAGGAAACTTGCAGGATTAACAGCAGTACCATTTACCCTAATTTCATAATGACAGTGCGGTCCCGTGCTTGCTCCTGTGTTACCAAGATATGCAATGACTTGTCCTTTCTTTACGACTTGACCAGTATGTACGAGTAATTGAGAATTATGTCCATAAATGGTGGCAATACCATTTCCATGATTGATTTGTACCATATTACCGTACCCACCATACCATTCACTCTGTACGACCTCACCGTCTGCCGTAGCAACAATGGGAGTCCCTACGCTATTGGCTATGTCAATGCCTGGGTGATAGTCACCACCACCGCCCCATGGTGAGCTGCGCCAGCCAAAACGAGATGTAACATCGCCACTTGTTGGCCAAATGGAGGGAGTAACTGCAAGTCTAGCTTGTTTTGCCAACAATTCTTGCTTTAATTCAACTAAACTTTGCTCACGTATTGTAACTGCTGCCTGCAAATCATTTACTGCTACTTTAATATTATCAATATCGGATTGTACTCGAGGCCCACCTTGTCCACTGTAAGTGGCAGAAGGACGCACCAAGCCAGCCCGAGATGTATTTGTCGTATCCTCATTATTAACAATACGCCTTATTTCTGCATCGAGGGAATTTAGCCGCTCCATATCTGATTGTAATTTGGCCGTTTCTTTTGCCAATTTTTCGATTTCCGTAACCTGATCTCCATTGCTCTTTCGCAGATTTTCTAATTCAGCCTTTTCGGCACTTGCGATAGTGGCGCTATGACGAAAGTTAATAAAACTCCCTGCCATAACTATAGCAAGTAAACATATTAAACATAGGGCTCCTTTTACGGCTAAAATCGGTATCCGAATTTTACGAACCGCCTGCCCTTGGTGAGGTACAACCATTAGAGTGTATTCTCTTCTATCTGGTTTATTTTCTTTTTTTATCAAAAAGTTTCCTCCCACGTTGGAAATTTTTTCTATATCTTGAAACACATCTATTATTCGCCCTAAATGTAAAATATCCTGCTACATTTTTGTTATTTTTTCATAGCCTGTGTTAACGCTTGTTTTTCTTCTTCTGTTAAAAGATAAGAGGAGTCTCCTGAAACAACTGGTTTTGCATAAGTACGAAATTCATTACGACCATAAATACTCGAAATAACTATACCATTGTTATGTGAGTCCAAAATAGCAATTGCAAAACTTAGATCACTCCCCACATCTTCAAAGGCATTAAATCTAACTAATGCTACCTTCTGAATACATTCCTTGGAAATGCCTTCTAAACGTCTACACACTACTGATAAATCATCCACTTTGTGAACAACTTTCTTTACATCTTCAATGTGTGAAATTAGAAGTGTCTCTAAATTTTGGCCTTCCATCCCCTGCATCATTGTCCGGTATCGTTTATTCATCTTAGCTAATTTCATATTGATACTGACAAATACTACTAATGCTAGTAGTATCATAATTGTCATTCCTAATAACACATATTGTAAATTATTCATTACCAAGCTAGAAAGTTGTGCTACATAATCCATTTTTATATCATACCTTTCAACTTACACTTAATTTTTTATGTCGGCCATAGAGACGCAAGTACTGCAGCTACTGGAATTGCTGGGAGTAAATTAGCTACTTTTATTGTTTTTATTTCTAACATGAGTAAACTAATTCCCATAATAAGTAAACCACCAACAGCTGTCATTTCGATAATCATTCCATCAGCTATTATACCACTAAGACTACTAGCCAATAACGTAATCGCACCTTGATAAACTAAAACAGAAATACTGGACAAGGCTACCCCAATCCCCATTCCGGCTGCAAACACAGCAGATGCAACAGCATCTAACATAGACTTCGCATATAAAGTACTCGCATCACCTGTTAAGCCATCCTGTATGGAACCAACAATCGCCATTGCTCCCACACAAAATACAAGGCTTCCAGTGATGAAGCCCTCGCCCACACGACCAAATTTGCTACCTACCTGCAAATTTAGCCAATCGCCGAAACGTGTTAGCCAGTTATCAATTGCAATAAACTCACCAATTAACCCACCAATTACTACGCTTAGTATCACTATGAGTATATTTTGTGTTTTAAATGCCATTTGTAAACCAATTAATCCTACAGCCAAAGCTAATCCATGCATTACCGTTTGCTGGTATTGGGTTGAAAGTTTTTGTTTTAATAGTAAACCTATTAGCGAGCCGCCGAGAACTGCTGCTGCATTCACTAAGGTTCCTTTCATCGATTTTCCCCCCTTCCCCTATAATATTCTGTTTGAACTTTCCGTAAAAAGTACGAAGAACGCAAAGGTACGCAAGGCTGAAGCTAGTCCTAAACGTCCCTTTGCGCCATATTCTCATTTATGTAATTCTGTCAATTCCAATACTACTAAGTGACAATACATTTTATCATATTATTGATTTTTATTCACCCAATATTCTTTGAATATGGGGGAATGGTTCTAATGCCTGTTTCAAAACCCCATGAATATGAGCGATTAATATTCCATAGTTAACAACCGGCACTTCTTTATCAGATACTTCTGAAAGACGATGTAACATATCCCGGCGATTTAACATGCACGCTCCACAATGGATAATCAAACTATATTTACTCAAATCCTCGGGGAAATGACTGCCTGCAACCCATTCAAACTCTAAGTTTCCTCCTACTTTTTCCTGCAACCACCTAGGTATCTTAACTGTTCCAATATCATCTTTCTGGCGGTGGTGTGTACAAGCTTCGGCAATTAGTACTTTATCTCCTGGTTTTAAATGGTCAATACTCTTTACTCCAGATACTAAGACTTCCAAATCTCCTTTATGTCTAGCAAATAAGATAGAAAAGGATGTCAGCATAACTTCTGGAGGGGTATCGGCTGCAACACTAGCAAAAGCCTGTGAATCTGTGACTACTAGTTGAGGTAGCTGGCGTAAGTTTGCAAAGGCCTGCTTTAATTCAGTTTCCTTCACAACAATCGTCAAACCATCATGATCAAGAATATCTCTTATCGTTTGTACTTGGGGTAAAATCAACCTTCCTTTAGGTGCAGCTGAATCAATTGGGGTAACCAAAATAACTGTATCACCTTTTTTAATTAAATCACCAATCACGGGTGGCCCCTGCCAATCGCTAGGTGCATAGGCAACGATAAGTTGTTTTAGCGCCTCGATCCCCTTCCTGTTTTTTACACTAATCGGCAGTAGAGGTATCTTGAAATCTTCACTCCAGCTTTTTATCTTTTCTTGGGATAACTCCATTATATCGCTTTTATTAATCGCTCCAATAATAGGAATCCTTTTTACTTTAATACCTTCAATTAAGGCCTTTTCATACTGAGTAACTCCGGTCTCAGCTTCCAAAACGATGATTACCAAATCAGCTTTGTTCAGAACTTGCATTGTACGTTCAACACGAAGTGTGCCGAGATGGCCCGCATCATCAACACCAGCCGTATCGATTATCATAACAGGACCAATCGGTAAAATTTCCATCGCTTTATATACAGGATCCGTTGTCGTTCCTGGAATGTCAGAAACTAAGGCTACCTTTTGATTCGTTAGAGCATTGATTAAACTAGATTTCCCTGCATTACGACGCCCTAGAATTGCAATATGTAAACGGGATGCTTTTGGCGTTTCTTCCATATTTATTCTCCTTCTTCAAGTTAATAATGAGGTAATACTAAATTTGATACCTATCTATTGCAAATAGTAAATCACAAGGCAATGAATAAAGGAACTCTTGCAAATGAATTAGCACATCTCCTATTTACAATCCGACATAGCATCCCAAAAGCTTACAATGGAGCTTTACAAAAAGTGTCAAATTATGTTTCACGTGAAACATAATTTGACACTTTTACTTTTTATACAGCAAACGTGCCGCGAGGCTTATTTGATACAGGGGCTTCATCTCCACTTAATGTTTCGATAATACGATCTAAGTCTTCAGTAGAATAAAATTCAATCTCAATTTTACTTTTCAACTTACCTGGTTTAATTTTTACTTTTGTACCTAAGATCATTTTTAACCGATCTTCTGCTTCTGATACAAAAAAATCTTTTTCTTCCACTGTTTTTGTTTGCTGCTTTGCCTGTTTTGGTTTTTCTGTCAATCGCTTTACTAATTCTTCTGCGTCACGAGCTGATAAATCATCATCAATGATGATTTCAGCTGCTTCTAATTGTAAGTCTAGTGTTTCTAAACCTAATAAAGGTCTCGCTTGCCCCATAGATAATGTTCCACGTGAAACATAATCTTGCACAATTGGGTGTAAATTTAATAATCGCACCATATTGGCAATTACAGAGCGACTACGCCCAATTCTCCTAGCAACTTCCTCTTGTGTTAAATTAAAATCATCCATTAAACGGCGGTAGGCTAACGCTTCTTCTATCGCATTTAAATCTTCTCGTTGAATATTTTCAATTAAGGCAATCTCAGTCATTTCTCCATCAGTGTATTCTTTTATAATAGCAGGAACTTCTTGCAGACCAGCTTTTTGTGAAGCGCGCCAACGTCTTTCTCCAGCCACTAATTCATAAAAATTATTACTTTTGCGTACTACAATGGGCTGCAATACCCCATATTGTTTTATAGAGGACACGAGTTCGGCGAGTGCCTCCTCGTCAAATACCCTGCGGGGTTGAAACTTATTGGGAATAATCTGATTGATAGAAATATTGCTGACAAGAGGCTGCTCCTCTACAGAATTAGAGCCAGAAAATAGTGCATCGAGACCGCGCCCTAATCCTCTCTGTGAGTTATTACTCATCATCAATCACCTCTTTCGCCAAATCAGTGTATACTTCTGCACCTTTAGATTTAGGATCATATCGAGTTATAGGTTGTCCATGACTTGGAGCCTCACTAAGGCGAACATTACGAGGAATAATTGTTTGATATACCTTGTGACGAAAATGGCTTTTAACTTCATCTACAACTTGAATGGATAAATTCGTCCGAGCATCAAACATGGTTAGAACTACACCTTCTAAGGATAATGCAGGATTCAAGTTTTTCTGTACTAAAGTTATGGTGTTCATTAATTGAGATAATCCTTCTAGTGCATAAAACTCACACTGAATTGGTACTAATACTGAATTAGCGGCTGTTAAAGAGTTTATTGTTAATAATCCTAGGGATGGTGGACAGTCGATAATAATATAATCATAATTATATTTAATTTTATCCAATACCCTTTTTAGTTTTGTTTCTCGCGACATGATGGAAACTAATTCTATTTCAGCCCCTGCCAATTGTATTGTAGCGGGTAATACCATTAGATTTTCAATTTTTGTTTTTAAAATAACGCCTTCTACTGGAGTATCATTTACTAACACATCATAAATAGATTGTTTAATTTTGGTTTTATCAAAACCAAAGCCGCTAGTAGAATTTCCTTGTGGATCCAGATCAACTAATAGAACTTTTTTACCTAAGTCTGCTAAACATGCACTCAAATTTACAGAAGTTGTTGTTTTCCCAACGCCTCCTTTTTGGTTGGCAATTGCAATTACCTTTACCAAATAGTTCACCCCATATTCTCATTTATATTTTAAGAAAGACTACGAAACGGCACTTTCGCTGCTAATTTCTATAATGCTAATTCATTCCACATTCTTAAGAATATTTCCTGCAAAAAAACCGTCCTCTTAAGCAAAAGCACTATTATTTAAGTAACTTATAATAAAATAGTAAAGTAAAATGGCTAATCTACAATCATCTTCGTTAAAATAGGTATTTTATACCTTTAGTGTATAAATGCTACGATACAAATATCAATATGATAAATTAAAAATATTGACAAGTCTTTATTTTTAATTTATCATAATATCCAATTTAATAAATACTCTTATCTAGAGTGGTCGAGGGACTGGCCCTATGACACCCAGCAACCGGCAGTAATGCAAATGGTGCTAAATCCAGCAGAATTCAATTCTGAAAGATAAGAGGAAAGAACGGATAAAAAAAACAGCCTCTTTCCTCAACAAGGAAAAGGGCTGTTTTTTTATCCTATTAGAATATACCAATCTAATAACAGTTATAGTTTTTCTTATGGTGAAGCCAAAATTTTAGATACGCCTGTTGCTTCTCAATAACTTATAATAATGTGAGGTTAATTATGAAACTATGTGATCTATTTGATCGAGAAAAACCCCTTGTCTCTTTTGAAATATTTCCACCAAAACAAACAGTTACTTTAGAATCGATTTTTAAAACTACCGAAGGATTACAAACATTAAACCCAGACTTCATAAGTATTACCTATGGTGCCGGCGGTAGCGCTTCGGATCGCACTCTTGAAACTGCAGATAAAGTCAAAAATACCTATCATGTAGAAGCTCTAGCACATTTAACTTGTATCAATTCGCAAAAAGATGATATTGATACAGTGCTTAACCAATTACAAGCCCATAATATTCAAAACATATTAGCCATGCGCGGCGATTATCCCCTGGATAAAGGTTCCCTAAAGAAGATGACAACAACCTTTCCTTATGCAAAAAATCTAATTGCCCACATAAAATCCCAACATGATTTTTGTATTGCGGCTGCTGCTTATCCAGAAGGTCATTTAGAATGTCCTAACCTTGCAGAAGACACCGTTCATCTGAAAGAAAAAGTAGATAGTGGTACCGATTTTCTCATTACCCAAATATTTTTTGACAATGCTGTCCTTTATAACTTCCTGGATCGAATCAGACAAGCCAATATTACCGTCCCCGTTTGCGCGGGGATTATGCCCCTACTAAATAGTAGGCAAGTGGCTAGAATTCATAGTCTATGCGGGGCATCCATTCCAAAACCTTTGCAAAGCATTATTGAAAAGTATCAAAACTCGCCAAATGATTTTGAAAAAGCCGGAATAGAATATGCTTGTAATCAAATTACCGATTTAATTGCCCATAAAGTAGATGGCATACATCTATATACTATGAACAAACTAGAACAGTCTAAAACTATCATTCAAGAAACAGGGCTACGCTAACTAGCAGACTACCTAAGGAGGAGTGTTATGCCAATCTACAATCCAGCATTGAAAAATCTAGATATGAAAGAAATCAAGCGCTATTCTGGACTAACCAAGGCTTCCGAGTTTCCGCCCCATTTACTAGAGCAAGCTTGCACTGAGGCACAAATAATATCACAGCCTAAAGTAGTATGGCAAATTTATGACTATAATCCAAACACTGCTACGATAATGAGTCCAGAGCCACTAACCCTGTCATCAACAAAAATAAGTGAACACTTGAAAAACTGCCTACAAGTAATCGTAATTGCTGTTACAATAGGATCTAGATTAGAGGAAATGGTAAGTGAATACTTTACAAAAGACGAGTATACCCTAGGATTATTACTAGATGCAGCTGGTACAACAGCTGTCGAAGTGGCGGCGGACCAAGCATGTGACTTAATTAGACAACAAGCAAATCAAAAGGGTTATTCGACCCTCTTCCGCTTCAGTCCTGGTTACGGTCAATGGGATATTACCGTACAACCCCAAATTCTATCTTTGGCTCATGCCTATGAAATCAATGTAACCGCGACACCCTCTTGCATGTTATTACCACGAAAATCCATTACTGCTGTAATCGGACTAACCCCTAATGCGTGTCAGAGTGCCCCTACTTCACCTGCTAAAAATAAAAGCTGTCAACAATGTCAGCAAGTAAACTGCTTAGCGAGAAAGGATTGAACTATTTATGATTTATATTTTTGATGGTGCCATGGGAACTATGTTACAAAATGCTGGATTACCAGCTGGATCTTGCCCCGAGTTATGGAATATAGAGCAGTCTGATGTTATTACTAGCATACATAAAAGTTATATTGATAATGGTGCAGACATTATTGAAACAAATACCTTCGGTGCAAACCGGATAAAATTAACACATTATGGCTTACAAGATAAAGTACAAGCACTAAATACCGCAGCCGTAAAAGCAGCACGGGCCGCTTGCGGGCCAACAACCAAGATAGCAGGTTCTGTAGGACCTACCGGAAAATTAATTTCCCCGCTAGGAGATTTAGCCTTTGACTCCGCTTATGACGTTTTTTATGAACAAATTTGTGCATTAGATCAAGCTGGCGTAGATATGATTTTGATTGAAACTATCATTGATATCCAAGAAATGCGCGCAGCCCTGTTAGCTGCCAAAGCAGCTTCTACTAAACCAGTGATTTGTCAGATGTCTTACGGCGCAGATGGACGCACTGTAACAGGTACAGACCCAGTTACAGCTGCTATCATTTTAGAAGCTATGGGTGCAGATGTGATTGGTGCCAATTGCTCCTTAGGACCAGCTCAACTATTGCCGATTGTTGAACAATTGGCCCAAACCACCAGTTGTCCTATTAGTATCCAATCGAATGCTGGTATGCCAAGTCTTATAAACAAACAAACTGTTTTCCCTATGGGGCCAGAAGAAATGGGACAATGGGCGCAAAAATTAGTTGCCGCAGGTGCTCAGTATATTGGAGGTTGCTGCGGTACTACCCCTAATCATATTAAAGCAATTCACGAAGCAGTCAGTCACCTCTCGATAACACCCTTGTCTACTAAGCAACAGCTTAATAAAACAACAGCCTTAACCAGCCGTAGTAAAACAATTTATCTTGGTGCTAACCATCCCACAGTTATTATTGGGGAACGTATTAATCCTACAGGCCGCAAACAACTAGCTGCTGATATTGCCTCAGGTCAATTTATCTCTGTTAAAAAAGAAGCCTTAGCCCAAATTCGAGCTGGAGCGCATATTCTTGATGTTAATATGGGGGTTCCTGGTATTAACCAAGCGGAAGCTATGGAATACGTAGTTCAAGAGTTATCCATGCTTGTAGATGCTCCCCTAGTCATTGATACCACCGATTCTAAGGCTTTAGAAGCTGGCCTTAAGGCCTACCCTGGCAGAGCACTCATAAACTCTATCAGCGCAGAACCTGAGCGTTTGGAAATATTCCTACCTTTAGCCAAGAAATATGGCGCTGCAATCTTATGTTTACCAATTAGCCCTAAGGGTGTGCCTAAGACAGCCCATGAGCGTCTACAAGTTACAAAACAAATTATTCATGCTGCATTTGCAGCAGGTCTTAGACCATGTGATTTTGTTTTAGATGCCTTAATTCTGACAGCAGCTGCGGATGCCCATGCCGGCATGGAAGCATTAACAGCTTTAAAACTTTACCGAGAGCATTTAGGATACCCAACGACGATGGGACTTAGTAATATATCTTTTGGGCTTCCTCGTAGGGACGCCATTAATGCAACCTTCTGCGCCATGGCTCTAGATGCAGGCTTAGATGCTCCTATACTAAATCCTTATGACCCGCTTATGCAACATACTTTAGCAGCCTCTGCCCTACTTCTCGGTCATGACGCCAATGGAAGATCTTACAGTATGCAGTATGCACCCAATAAGCAGACAGAGGAAGAAGAAATTAGAAATATACCAAAAAATATCATTGATCAAATTCGTCAAGCTATAACCTCGGGAGAAAAAGAGGCTGTTGTTCCTTTAGTACAGCAAGCACTGGATGAAGGAATCAGTTCTATTACAATTAGCGAACAAGCCTTAACAGCTGCCATGAATGAAATTGGTACTGATTTTGGCAGTGGGCGCTGTTTCTTACCACAGGTATTACTTGCCGCAGAAACTATGCGTGCTGCTTTTCTTACGATAAAAAAAGTTTTACCTGCTCATGAATCGAAGAGTCTTGGCACTATTGTTTTGGCTACCGTAAAAGGTGACATTCATGATCTTGGAAAAAATATTGTTGCTGCCCTTCTAGAAAACAATGGCTTTACCGTAATTGATTTGGGTAAAGATGTTACACCGGAAGCAGTTGTAGAAGGTGCTTTAAAACATAAGGCTGATATCGTAGGCCTCTGTGCCCTAATGACAACCACAATGCCTCAAATTGACCTTACAATTGCTGCGCTAAAAGCTGGAAATGCCAGTGCCAAGACGATTGTAGGCGGTGCTGTACTAACCCAAGATTATGCAATGCAAGCAGAAGCTGATGCCTATGCGGAAAATGGTGTCGAAGCTGTCACAATTGCCAAGAAACTACTGGCAATTTACTAAAAATATAAAGCATCTTACTTTCATTTAAATTATGAAAGTAAGATGCTTTTATTTTTTTTAATGCAGGAATTCTCTCCATCAGTATGGAATTTTTTATGATAATATGTCGATTTAAAGGAAGTATGGATTGATTAAATAATAGGTGGTAGTTTATGGCAGATGAAGAAGCGATTGACCAAATAGATATAGAAGAATTATTAGCAAGTGCAGAGAAAGAATTGCACATTTCTGAAGTTGATCTACAGGCAGATAGTATAAATTCCCCTGAAACAGTCCTCATTAAAGAGGGCCCCTTGCTTACAAATTCGGAATCTACAGTACAATCAGACCAAAGTTTTTCTAATCTTGAATTACTACAAAAGTACATTTATCAAATTAAAATCGCTGCAATTTTAATACTTTTTTGTTTCGTAATTATTACTAGTGGTTTTCTGGGATACAGAGCTTCTCATGAAGCTGTAACAGCAAATACTCCCCTTGATAAAATTGTACAGCTTGGCATTACTTTTGAAGACAAAAATCTGGTCTCTTATGCAGGACGTGGTGATAAAGAAATAGTTACGGCCTTTCTGGATGCCGGTATGAATATCAATGCAACCCGGAATACAGATGGATGGACAGCCTTATTATCAGCCTCCTTTTACAAAAAAACAGATTTAGTCCACTTATTATTAGAAAGGCAGGCTGCTGTTAATATTCAAGATAAACAAGGCAGAACTTCCTTACATTACGCCTCTGCAATGGGCGCTGAAGATATTGTTACTATGCTACTAGAAGCTGGGGCAAACCCTAATTTACAAGATAAGCAAGGCCGTACTTCACTTATGGAAGCCTATTCAAAAAAGCAGGCAAAAATCGCTGAAATCCTTAAAAATGCTGGGGCTGACCCAGGCATCCAGCCCATACCTAAAGTCGAAGAAAAGCCAACACTATCGCCAGTAGCCAAAACTACAGAAAAATTACCTGCCACCGCATCCGTATCAACAACTCCCGAGGAAATTCGGCTCACCGTTAACAAGGTTGGCCTTATACATATTGGTATGTCATTAGATGATTTACAAAAAATTTATCCTAACTATGCCCTGCGAGAAGAGTATTTCGATGGTGAAAAGAAAACTACTGCTATTATAAATTTACCTAACAGCTCTATTCCCTCTCTAAAACTAGACCTTACTAATGGTAAAATCAAATTAGTTTCTACAATTAGCACTTATGATCCTCGTTTTGTAACTGACAAAAATATTACAATAAATTCTACTGTTGGCGACATTCAAAAGCAATATTCAAATACGGAAGTTAGAATCATTAATAATTCTTTATTTCTCCTAGTAAAAAGCATGAGAATGTTATTTGAACTGGATACTAAAAATGCAGACATTCCGATAAAATGGCTAGAAACGAATAACCCGAATTCAATCTCCCCTGACACAAAGATAACGCGAATAATTACCTATTAAGAAAAGACTTGGCTTGTGCCAAGTCCTCAGACGCAGGCAGAAGCCTTAGTCGCTCTTACTTGGAATCAAGAAAGTGTTATACTTTCTGATTCCGTAAAAAAAAGGCTAACAAAAATTGTTAGCCTTTTTTCTATTTCCGCTTAGGGATTCGTAAGTTAATATGAATAAATTCTTCATCTTGCTCTTGCTTGACTTTAATCTTGAGACCTGTTTTTTTCATTTCACCTACAACGTTATTAATTGTATTAATAAAAATCCGCACATCTCGAATGATTTTTACAACATTACGCTTAGGTGCGTTCTTAGCTTCTACTTGTTTCGCAATATCTTCCAAAAATTCTTCAATAAGTTCTTCTGTTTCACGAACATTTAAATTCTTTTCACTAATAAGCTCCAACACTTCTAATTGCAATCTAGAATCATCTATTTTAAGCAAAGAACGGGCATGACGTTCTGTTAATTTTTCGTTAGCTACTACAGCCCGAACTTCTGGTATCAGTTTTAATAAACGTAATTTATTGGCAATCGTAGATTGATTTTTTCCCATACGTTTCGCTAACTCTTCCTGGGTAAAACCAAAACTCGTAATTAATTGTTGAAAGCCTTCGGCCTCTTCTAAAAAGTGTAAATCTTCACGTTGTAAATTTTCAATCATGGCTAATTCAGCCACTTCTTTATCCGTAAACTCCTTCACAATGACTGGAACTTGCTGCAATCCAGCCAATTTTGAAGCTCTTAGCCGACGTTCTCCTGCCACTAATTCAAAGCCATCAGCAATGGCCCTTACGATGAGTGGTTGAATAACACCATACTCTCCAATGGAGGATGCTAGCTCCTGAAGGGATTCTTCCGTAAATATTTTTCGAGGTTGAAACGGATTCGGAACAATGTCCGTAATCTGCACATGCTTTACATTACCTTCTACAGAACTCGTATCATCTATAATGCAAGCTTCCCTATTATCTATATTATCTGTAACATCTGTTTGCTCTTTAGCCTGGCTAGCTATTTCTGCATTATCTGAAGTCAGGCCTAATAATCTGGCCAAGTTTTTCATCTATACACCGCCTTACCAATAATAGGTTTGTCAATAGGTAATATTCGGCATTTCCCTACAAGTTCCTCTTTACCATGAATGGTTTATAATGGATTTTTTTCAGCTACGCCTGGACGCCTTGGATAACTAGGTGAAGTCTTCCTTACTTTTTTAATATACACAACTGCTCGCACATCATCGATTCTTGGTAGCTTTATATTTTCTATTTTCAGGATTTCGCCGCCTAGCAGCCTCAGAGCCTCTGTAGACTCTTTTATTTCCTCATTGTACCTAGACCCTTTAAGGGCAATAAAAAAACCTCCTACGGCGACAAATGGAAGACACAATTCACAGAGAACATTCAATCTTGCAACTGCTCGAGAAACGGCAATATCATATTGTTCTCTATATAGTTTATTTTTTCCCCCATCCTCTGCGCGACTATGAATATACTCTATGTCAGATATACCCATTTTTTCAGCAGCCGCTTTTAAAAATAAAATTCTTTTGTTTAACGAATCAAATAATGTCAGTTTCAAATCAGGACGAAAAACTTTTAACGGCAATCCAGGGAAACCTGCTCCTGTTCCTACATCAATTATTTTTGCGCCTTTTTTAAAAATAGCTTCATCATAACATGACAAAGAATCAATCATATGCTTAACAGCTACTTCGGTAGGATCCGTAATCGCAGTTAAATTTATTTTTTCATTCCACTCAATTAATGTCTCGAAATATATGGAAAATTTTTCTAATTGTTCCTCTGTCAAGGTTAAAGAGTATTCTTCAGCAACTTGTGCTAATACATCATTAAATATCAATTTACTACTTCCCTCCTGCGACGTTGCTCTAAATAAATCATTAAAATAGAAATATCAGCAGGTGAAACTCCTGAAATACGTGCTGCTTGTCCAATGGATAAGGGGCGAATCTCATTTAGCTTTTCTCTAGCCTCCACAGCTAAACCGTGTAGTTCCATATAATTAACATCTTCTGGTAGCAATTTTTCTTCTAATTTGCTGGCCCGCTCTACCTGTTCAAGTTGTTTACTAATATATCCTTCATATTTGGCAGCAATCTCTACTTGCTGCTTAACCGAGAGCTCCAAAGCAGGCACATCAAAATGCTCACGAATCATATCATAACTAATCTCCGTTCTACGCAATAAATCATAAAGCATGATACCTGTTCTAAGTTCAGCAGTACCCATGGCTGACATTTTAAGCTGCACTTCCGGTATAGGAGTAATCATTGTACTACGCAATAACGCAAGAGTTTCCTCAATAGCATCTCTTTTACTAACAAATCTCGCATATCGTTCGTCACTGACTAAGCCAATTTTCCGCCCCTTTTCTGTTAAACGCAGATCAGCATTATCTTGGCGCAGAATCAGACGAAATTCAGCCCTAGAAGTCATAATACGATAAGGTTCACTTGTGCCCTTAGTTACTAAATCATCAATTAGTACACCAATATAGCCATCAGAGCGAGATAAAATAAGCGGTTCACGCCCCATCACTAATAAAGCTGCATTAATACCAGCAATTAGCCCTTGAGCAGCTGCTTCTTCGTAACCAGAAGTCCCATTAATCTGTCCTGCAGAAAATAAGCCATGAATATGTTTAAACTCCAAAGAGGGTTTTAGCTGGGTAGAATCAATACAATCATAATCAATTGCATAACCTGGACGCATAATCTTAACATTTTCCATACCTGCAATTGTTCTTAAAAATTCATATTGCACATCGATTGGTAAGCTGGTAGACATCCCTTGTACATACATTTCATTAGTCTGATATCCTTCCGGTTCAATAAACAACTGATGAGCATCTTTATCTGCAAATCGGACAATTTTCGATTCGATAGATGGACAATACCTAGGCCCCACCCCTTCAACGATACCAGTATACATCGGAGCTCTATGTAAATTATTACGAATAATCTCATGAGTTTTTTCATTTGTATACGTTAGCCAGCAAGGTAATTGCTCCCTAGTTGTGATATCACTTAAAAAGGAAAAGTTATGAACCTGTTCATCACCAGGCTGAATTATCATTTTAGAAAAATCTAAAGATCTTCGGTCCACTCTAGCAGGCGTACCTGTTTTAAAACGCATTAAACGAATATTCATTTCACGCAATGAATTCGTTAAATTTTCGGCAGCACGTTGTCCGTTAGGACCACCTTTGTAAGCCAACTCACCAATAATGATCTTTCCTCCGAGATATGTACCAGTGGCTAATACAATACACTTTGCATGATACACTTCACCAGTCTCGACTTCTATACCATACACCAGATTATCCTTAGATAAAATCTTCTCAACTAGTACTTGCTTTACATCCAAATTCTGTTGATTTTCAATAGTTTCCTTCATTGTAGTATGATATAGGCCTTTATCAGCTTGCGCCCTTAAAGCATGTACAGCTGGACCTTTACCAGTATTGAGCATCCGCATCTGCAAGCTGGTCTTATCAGTATTAATACCCATTTGCCCACCCAAAGCATCTAATTCTCTAACTAAATGTCCTTTTGCTGGTCCACCTACAGAAGGATTACATGGCATAAAGGCAATATTATCTAAATTGAGAGTTGTAAGCAAAGTTTTGCAGCCCATACGAGCGGCTGCTAACGCTGCTTCACAACCAGAATGACCGGAACCAATAATAATTACATCATAATCTTCAGCAATAAACAAAATATGTCACTCCTCTATTTACCAATACAAAACTGAGTGAAAATCTCATGAATAATATCCTCGCCCACTGTATCTCCTGTAATTTCACCTAACTTGTCCCATGCATCCCTTAAATCTACTACAATACAATCAGAAGGCATATCTTGGTCAATCGTTAATAAGCTTGCCTCCAAGTGTTCTTTAGCCTGTTCCAAAAGAGTCGACTGACGTAAATTCGTAACAAATGCTCCCTCTTTTTGCTCAACCTTTCCACTATACACTAAATCCACAATACTCTTTTCTAACTCTTCTAAACCAGTACCTTCTGTTACGGATACTTTTATTACCTTTTTATTAGAAACATAAGTATAAACTTCATCCATCTCGAGTTTTACTGGCAAGTCACTTTTATTCACAATCACAATTGCTTCTTTATTCGCCAGCATAGTAAGTACTTCTCTATCCTCTGTGGACAACTCCATCGAAGCATCTAACAGTAATAAAATCAGATCTGCTGTGGCAACAAACTCTCGTGCCTTTTCCACACCCAACCGCTCAACCAAATCTGCCGTTTCACGAATTCCTGCAGTATCCACAATCTTTAATGGTACACCACGAATATTAACAAATTCCTCAATACTATCTCTCGTTGTTCCAGGAATATCTGTAACAATTGCTCTTTTTTCTTTTAATAATGCATTTAGCAAACTCGATTTACCTACATTAGGTTTACCAATAATTACAGTTTCGAGTCCTTCCCTTAAGATTCGACCTGTTTCTTTCGTTGCTAACAATTCCTGCATTTCTTTTAATAAAGTTTCAACAGATACTTTTACTTCTTGGGCGGTCATTACTTCTATATCTTCTTCAGGAAAATCGATAGCCGCTTCTAAATGAGCAATCATAGTTAAAATGCCATGTCTCATTTCCCTGATCTTTTCCGACAAGTTTCCTTTCAAATGTCCAAGGGCCATACGTAGAGAAGCATCGGTTTTTGCTCTAATAATATCAATTACAGCTTCTGCTTGGGACAAGTCTAGTCTACCGTTAAGAAATGCTCTTTTGGTAAATTCACCAGGTTCAGCCATTCTAGCACCGTATTGTAGAGAAAGTTCTAGAATCTTCTTCATGGGGATCGGTCCTCCATGACAGTGAATTTCTACTACATCTTCACGAGTATATGACTTAGGTCCATGCATAATAATGAGTAATACTTCATCCACAATCTTCATCGTATCTGGTTCTATAATATTTCCATATGCTACTTGTCTAGATGCAACATCAACTGCTTTTTTTCCTTTTACACCAGAAAAAATTTGATTGGCTATCTGAATCGCTAATGATCCACTCATGCGGATAATGCCAATCCCTCCTTCCCCTGGAGCTGTAGCAATTCCGCTAATCGTTTCCTCTATGAACACCAAACTCCCTCCTTACTAATTAGTAGCAAAACCCAGTAATAAAATAATTATTACTGGGTTTTAATATGTATAATATCTATCTTTTTAATGCAATAACAATTTTGCGATAAGGTTCTTCCCCTTCGCTATAGGTGATAATTCGATGATCATTTTGTAAGGCCATATGAATAATTTTGCGTTCATTCGGACTCATCGGTTCTAGCACTACTTTTTCCCCTCGTCGTTTTACCGTATCTGCTAAGCGAGCAGCCAAACGATTTAAGGTATCCGTACGCCGCTGACGATAATCTTCGACATCAAGAACAATCCGCACCTTGCTATCTGCATCCCGATTAGCCGCTAAATTCGTCAAATATTGCAGTGCATCCAAAGTTTGACCATGTTTCCCTATTAATATCCCTAAATTATTACCACGAATATTAAAACTAATAAAATCCCCTTGCTCTACTCTTTCAATTTGTACTTCTAGTTTCATTAATACAAAAACATTCTCCAAGAAATCATATGCAACTTTTGCAGGATCAATTGGCTTAACTGACGCTCGGATTTTCGCAGGTTTGCAGCCAATAATACCTAAAAAGCCTTTACTTGGTGCTTCTAACACTTCATACTCAATGCGGTCTTCTCCCACTCCAAGCTCACTTAAAGCTAGACGTACCGCCTCTTCGATGGTTTTACCAGTAGTTTCCACAGAAGTCATCGTGTTAATTAGCCTCCTTATTTTTGAGCCTCGCCACGGTACATCCACCACTGTTGAATAATTTGGAAAAGATTACTCATTACCCAATATAATACTAGCCCACCAGGAAAAGTAATACTAATATAGCCGATAAATAATGGCATAAAATTCATCATCATTTTCGCTTGCTGATTTGCATCAGAACTTGTTTGTTTTTGTTGAATATACGTAGTGGCTGCTGATAAAACCGGTAAAATATATAACGGATCAGGTAGGGACAAATCAGCTATCCAAAAGAAACTAGGCAATTGTGCATAATGATAATCACGAATCGCATAAAAAATTCCCATGAGAATTGGCATTTGAACGAGAAGAGGTAAACATCCTGATAAGGGATTAACTCCTGATTCTTTATATAAAAGTGCCATTTCTTTATTTAACTTTTCGGGATTACCTTTATATTTTTCTTGCATTTCTTTCATTTTAGGCTGTAAATCTTGCATAGCTTTCATACCCTTAACTTGTTTTACTGTTAAAGGATATAATATTAATTTTATTGCCAATGTTAATAAAATTATCGCTACACCATAGTTTGGTATACCCAAGCTTGCCGTCATATTGTAAAAAAAGGTTAATATATCTTGTAACAGTCCGATTGCTGAATCGAATAAAGCCAATATCTCACGTCCTCAATACTAATTTGGCATAAGCCAATTATAATCTTACCCTATATTATATATATTAAACAGGATCGTAACCACCAGGATGGAATGGATGACAACGCAAAATTCGGCGAACTGCCATCAATCCTCCACGAACAATCCCATGTTTCTCAATTGCCTGTAATGCATATTCTGAACAAGTCGGCACAAATCGGCAAGTAGGTGGTTTTAACGGTGAAATAAATAAACGATAACCTTTAATAAACAGTATAGCCATTTTTTTCATCCTAACTACCTACTTAGCCAATATTTTTGCCTTCTCACACAAATGAATAAAAGCTTTAGCCACGGCCATCCGGTCAGATTTTACTGCAGCTTGTCTGCCAACTAATAGTAAGTCAATGCCATTAATTAAGCGAAATTGGTTTAAACGATAGGAGTCCCGCAAAAGGCGTTTTACGCGATTGCGCACTACCGCTCCCCCCAATCTTTTACCTGCAGCAAATCCGACGTGGCGCACATCGCTGCGATTAGGTAGAACATAAAGAACCACCATTTTATTCGCATATGATTTGCCAGCTTTATATACAGCCTGGAAGTTTTTATTTTTGTGTAACATACCTTGTTTCGATAACTTATATATCACAGTTTATCATCCCGCCATATGGAAAATCGGCTTTCTACTCAGCGACCTACTATGCAGAGATTATCTTTCTGCCTCTAGCACGTCTTCTCTTTAGAACTAGCTGACCACCTCTGGTTTTCATACGCTCACGAAAGCCATGTGTTCTTTTTCTCCATAAATTGTTTGGTTGATAAGTACGTTTCATCTATTTACACCTCCTTACAAAAAGCCCAAGCTATCATGTTAAAATGCCTATATTTTAACACTAAAGATTATAGACTAGGCAATGCCTCAGTGTCAAGAAATATACGCATTTATAGTTTAGGACTATTGTGGATAAATTTGTAGATAGAATGTCCTATTTCGTAAAAACCTGTTGATAACTTATATACTTTTTGATAATATAAAGCTTAACAAGATATCCACATATACTTTTAAATTGATTATTTATCTACATAAAGTTAAAGTTATTCACAAAAACATGGCTTTATGCACACTTTTATCCACACCACTTAATAACTCTATTATACTTGATAAATACAAGACTGCGAAATACTTTTTATTTTGCTGTTGTATTTTTTTTTCGTCTAAACCATTCTTTTTTAAAATAAGTTATACACATGTGTTGATAAGTGTGTGGATAACTTATCCTCGTGTTAGTAAAATTTGTTGATATATCCTTAATTAAGGATACAAACCCTCATTACATCCTTATTAGTGCAGGAATGCTTTTGCTATATTACATGTCTACTTCTAAATAGGATACATTTTGTTTTATTTATATTATTTGTATAAACAGAAAGGATTGAATGTATGGACGACACCCTACAAGCCACAATCGTATGGGAGCAGGTATTAAAAAAATTAGAGCAAGAATTATCAAATCTAATGATTGATACTTGGTTAAAACCAACGATCCCCTTAAAACTTACGGATACTACTTTAGAAATTGGAACGCCTAAACAAATTATTAAAGAGTGGCTCGAATCTAGGTATCTTCCAATTATTTCATCAACGGTCCAATACATTACGAATAAACCTTTAACTGTTATTTTTGTTAATTTGGATATCGATGATGAAGTAACTGTGAATCCTACCGCTAAAGAAACCGTCCCACCAGTACAACCAATCGTCTCTCCCTCAGAAGTTGTAGAGTTAGGCCTTGAGAATAAAGCTGACCAGCTACAAACCACCCTATCTACCTCTAAACAGCCTCATATCTACAAACCCTCCTCAGAATCAGATCAAAATTTTTCTTTAACCTTGAATCCTGCAGAAGAATCTATGGCCGTTTTAAATCCTAAATACATTTTTGAAACCTTTGTTATCGGCAATTCAAATCGTTTAGCTCATGCAGCATCATTAGCTGTTGCCGAAGCGCCAGCTAATGCTTATAACCCTTTTTTCGTTTATGGTGGTGTTGGTCTTGGTAAAACACATCTTATGCACGCGATTGGCCACCGTATTCTGAAAAATCATCCTCATCTTAAATTACTATATATTTCTAGTGAAAAATTCACAAATGAACTAATTAATTCAATTCGAGATGGGAACCCAGAAAGTTTTCGTCAAAAATATCGTAATATTGATGTGCTCTTAGTTGACGATATTCAATTCTTAGCAAAAAAAGAACATACGCAAGAAGAATTTTTCCATACATTTAACACACTTCATGAGGCTAATAAACAAATTATCATGTCTAGTGATAGGCCCCCTCGTGAAATTCAAACATTAGAAGACAGATTACGTTCTCGCTTTGAAATGGGCCTGATTACAGATATTCAGCCTCCTGACTTGGAAACACGGATTGCTATTTTACGTAAAAAAGCGCTTATGGAACATTTAAATGTATCCAATGATGTCATGGTATATATCGCTAGCCGTATTGATAATAATATACGGGAGCTAGAAGGCGCTCTTATCAGAGTAATGGCTTATGCTTCTTTAACTAACCAAAACATTGATATTGATTTAGCAACAGAAGCATTAAAAGATATCTTCCCTCATGGTAAACCAAAACAAATTACGGTTGAACTGATACAAGAGACAATTGCTTCTTACTTCAAGCTTAAAATTGATGAGTTATTAGCTAAAAAGCGTACTCGTAATGTAGCCTATCCAAGGCAAATTGCTATGTATTTGTCGAGAGAATTAACCGAAACCTCCCTCCCTCGTTTAGGAGAAATGTTTGGTGGTCGTGATCATACAACAGTCATTCATGCCTATGACAAAATTAGCCGTGAACGAAATGCGGATATTAAATTAAGTAATACCATCAAAGAATTAATTAAACGCATTGAAAACACTTGATAAGTATAACCTCTTTTGTATTGCAAAATCCGCTATTTTACTAACACGATGCACTGTCCTTTGACAAATAAGTGTATAACTCTGTTAGTAACCTTAGGACGAGCCTGTAGATTAATTGTTGATAAAATACTAACAGTAAAAACCTGTGGATTTGTGGATAACCCCTATAGTACTTACTGACACCTTATTAACATCCATTTGAGTACTGTTAATAAGGCAATTTTAGAGTTACTAACATATCTACAGCCCCTACTACTATTACGACTATTTTATTAATATATATATTATTTAGTATTAATATACCGAACGGAGGCCAAATAATGAAAATATCCTGCACAAAAGATCAGCTTAATCACGCTGTTCAAACGGTACAAAAAGCAATTGCCACAAAAACGCCTATGCCAATACTAACAGGAATCTATTTAACAGCTTTTGACAATAAAATCGAATTACAAGCAACCAATTACGAAATTGGCATAAGTTGTACAATTGATGCGATTGTTGAAGAACCAGGAAACATTGTTATTTCAGGACGTTATTTTCAAGAGTTAGTTAGAAAACTACCTGGTGATACAATTGAAATTGCTTCTAATCTTGAAGATAGAACAATACAAATTACTTCCAATCAAGCACAATTTAATTTATTAAGCTTACCAGCAGAAGAATTTCCTGTATTAAAAAAACCAACAAGTGACACGATTATAACTGTCAAAGATAATATTTTAAGAGAACTTATCAAAAAAACAGTGTTTGCCTGTGCAAATGACGAGTCTCGTCCTATCTTTACAGGTGCCTTATTAGAAATAAATCAACATGAAATTAATATGGTTGCGACAAATACTCATCGATTGGCAATAAAAAAAGACCATATTGGTCATAATACAGATAATGTTAAAATGATTATTCCTGCTAAAATTTTAAATGAATTAGCACGTATTATGATTTCAGATATTCCTATGGATGTAACTATTTATTATCAGAAAAACCAAGTTTCTTTTGGCTTTGATAATGTATATATTATTTCTCGGTTAATTGAGGGACAATTTCCCGATTATAATAAGGTCATTCCTGCTAATTTTGCTACAAGCATCACCATTGACACTCATTCCTTTATGGATGCAGTAGAACGTGTCTCCTTATTAGCTAGAGATGGAGATTATAATATTATTAAATTGGCTTTTAAAAATGATTGTGTTATTATTACATCTAATAATCCCGATATTGGTAAGGCATGTGAGACAGTTTCAACAATTATGCAAGGTAATGAAGTAGAAATTGCATTTAATGCCAAATATGTTACCGATATTTTGAAAAATATTAATAGTGAAAAACTAATTTTTTCACTAAATACGCCTCTTAGCCCGGCTAGTGTTAAGCCGATTGATGATGAAACCTATAATTATATTATTACACCTGTGAGGACGAATTAATGGATGAAATAGGGATAACAACAACTACGATTCAATTAGATCAATTTCTAAAATGGGCTGGTATTGTTGAAAGTGGTGGACAAGTTAAATTATTTATTGAAGATGGATTAGTTTTTGTTAATGACGTACAAATTAGCGAACGTCGTAAGAAATTGCAGCCTGGTGATATTGTAGAAATCAAAGAAATCGGAATATGGAAAGTAACGGCTGAATAAAAGGTGTTACCATGAAAGTAAATAAAATAGTATTACGAAATTATCGAAATTATGTTGATCTTTCGTTAGATTTTACCCAAGGAATTAATATCTTTATTGGTCAAAATGCTCAGGGTAAAACCAATATTCTAGAATCAATTTATTATGGAGCTATGGGACGTTCTCATCGCACAAATGTAGATGCAGAACTAATTCGCTGGCAGCAAGAAAATGGAAGTATCACTATTTTATTTTCCCGGATGAATATTGAAAATAGCTTGGTTATTAAATTAAGTAATCATCAAAAAAAAGAAATAATCTCAAATCATTATGGAATTAAACCACGGGAATTGATTGGCTTACTAAATGTAGTATTATTTTCACCCGAAGATTTAATGCTTATAAAAGGTATGCCTGCTATGCGCAGGCGCTTTTTAGATATAGAAATATCACAAGCAAACCCTACTTATTATCAGCAATTATTAAAGTACAATCGTATTGTTACTCAAAGGAATAATTTGCTGAAAAAGATTAGAGAAAACAAAGAAAAACCAGATATGCTAGATGCATGGGATGATCAATTGGCAGTAACGGCAAGTAAAATTGTAACTAAAAGGCAAGACGCTGTGAAAAAATTAGCAATGTTAGCTAATTTAATGCATCGTAAAATAACGGCAAGTAAAGAGAATTTAACGCTTGTTTACCAAAAACATGAGATACAAGAAACCGAAATGGAAAAGCTTAAAATTGAATATAAAAACAAACTATTACAATTTAGGCAAAATGATATTTGGCGTGGTAGTACGAGTATAGGCCCCCATAAAGACGATTTAATTCTTACAGTAAATGGTATTAATTTAAGAACTTTTGGATCACAAGGTCAGCAGCGTACAGGGGTACTTTCATTAAAACTGGCAGAATTAGAATTTATTAAGTCTGAAACAGGGGAATATCCTATTTTGTTATTAGACGATGTTATGAGTGAGTTAGATGCCTCTCGTCGTGAGCATTTATTAGCTTTTATTAAAGATCGTGTACAAACAATCATTACCGCTACAGAAGAAAAGTATTTTCCTAATTGGGAATTTGGTAAATACTACCATGTTGCAAATGGCACAATAGTGGAGTGAATACTATGCAAAAAGTGGATGATATCCTTTCTCATACGATAAAAAATATGGGACTTCAACGGAAATACAATGCCCAGTCCATTATTTATCACTGGAAAGAAATAGTTGGTGATGATATTGCCGCAAATACTTATCCACGTGTAGTACAGCAAGGAACGTTAATGGTAGGAGTTAATAGTTCTGTTTGGTCTCATCATTTATCGATGATGAAAGAAAGCATTATCGATAAAATTAATAGCTACGTTGGTGAGAAACTTATTTTTGATATTCGTTTTCAAGCAGGATATTTTAGTAATTTACAGAATGAAGGAAATACGGATGAAAATGTCGTAACACCTACAAAATATAAATTAAGTAAAATTAAATTAGATGAATCTGATATACAAATTATGCAAGATACTGCTGCTTATATTAGTGATAAATATTTAAAGCAAAAAATATTGCGGATGATGCGCAAAAATTTTGCCTTAAATAAAATAAAAAAACAGCATAACTGGCACCAGTGTGCCAGTTGTACTGTTTTATGTCCTCCAGGTGAAATGCAGTGTACTGCTTGCACACTGGCTAAAAAACACACATTACTCTATACTATTATTAATACATTAAAAGAAATTCCTTGGATACGTTATGCTGAATTAAATAATCATATTACCTGTACAGAAGACGAATTTCGACAAGCTAAATATACGCTAACAGCTTCCATCAGTAGGGATCTGCAAGAAGGCGATAACGATAAATTTAAAATTATGAGTTTTATTATGCTAACTACAGGAGCAAAAATTGAGGCGGTTAATGATGCAATTATTAATAAAACTTTGGAAAAATTCAGGAGGAATAAGTAATGTTTTTACATCTAGGAGCTGATATGGTTGTTCCTTTGCGTGATGTTATTTCCATTACTGATTTAAAGTCAGCACAATCAGGCATTAATAGTGAGTTTCTCAAGAAGATGCGGGATGAAAAAAGAATTTTTGATATTTCAGAAAATGATCCAAAGAGTTTTATTATTACCACCAATAAGGTGTATTTATCAGCTATTTCATCATTAACATTAAAAAAGAGAGCTGGTCATTTTCAAATATATGAAAATATTTAAAGATATATACGCTGAGATTGTAAAATTGCAATCTCTTATCGTTGATTTTAAGTTGGAGGTTAACAATGAGCATTGAGGATGAAGTTATAGGTAATGGTAATTATGGGGCGGAGCAAATACAAGTATTAGAAGGGTTAGAGGCTGTTCGTAAACGTCCAGGAATGTATATAGGTAGTACATCAGCTAGAGGTTTACATCATTTAGTATATGAGGTTGTTGATAATAGTATTGATGAAGCTTTAGCTGGGTATTGTGATAAAGTAGATGTTACTATTTGCCATGATAATAGTATTATTGTAGCGGATAATGGCCGTGGTATTCCAGTTGGTATGCATGAAACAGGAAAACCTGCTGTAGAAGTAGTTTTAACTGTATTACATGCCGGTGGTAAATTTGGCGGCGGCGGTTATAAAGTTTCTGGCGGTCTTCATGGTGTAGGTATATCTGTAGTAAATGCTCTTAGTACTTATTTAGAAGTAGAAGTAAAAGTAGATGGAAAAATACATCAGATTCGCTTTGAACGCGGTTATACAGCAAGGCCTTTATCTATAGTCGGCGAAACAGAAGAGACAGGCACTAAAGTAACTTTTAAACCTGACGGTGAAATATTTGAAGAACTAGTATATAGTTATGATACTTTAAAACAACGCTTAAGAGAACTTGCCTTTCTAAATAAAGGGATTACTATAAATTTGACAGATGAACGTACTGAAACTCATGAAACATTTTTCTATGAAGGAGGTATTTCTTCATTTGTTGAACATTTAAACAAAAATAAGACGGTATTGCATCCAATTCCTATTTTTGTAACTGGAATTAGAGAAACTAGTATTGTGGAAATTGCTCTGCAATATAACGAAAGTTATGTAGAGAATATTTTCAGTTTTGTTAATAATATTAATACCCAAGAAGGGGGAACTCATCTTAGTGGTTTTAAAATAGCGTTAACAAGAACTGTTAATGATTACGCTCGTAAACTGAATATTTTAAAAGAAAATGACGAAAATTTAAGTGGTGAAGATGTACGAGAAGGTTTAACTGCGGTTATTAGCTTAAAAATTGAAGAGCCACAATTTGAAGGTCAGACAAAAACTAAGTTGGGTAATAGTGAAGTACGAGGTGTTGTTGATAGTATTGTTTCTGATCGATTAAGTGAATTTTTTGAAGAAAATCCAGCGATTACGAAAAAGATAATTGAAAAATCCGTAATGTCTGCAAGAGCTAGAGACGCGGCTCGCAAGGCTAGAGAACTTACAAGAAGAAAAAATGCTTTAGAAATCAGTTCTTTACCTGGTAAATTGGCAGATTGCTCATTAAAAGATCCAATGCAGACTGAAATTTATCTAGTAGAAGGTGATTCAGCAGGCGGCTCGGCCAAACAAGGACGGGATCGTCGCTTTCAAGCTATATTGCCACTACGGGGTAAAATATTGAATGTAGAGAAAGCCCGTTTAGATAAAATTCTAAATAGCGAAGAAATTCGTATTATGATTACTGCTTTTGGTAACGGTATTGCAGAAGATTTTGATTTAGAAAAAAGTCGTTATGGTAAAATTATTATCATGACAGATGCGGACGTAGATGGTGCTCATATTCGTACGTTATTGTTAACCTTCTTCTATCGTTACATGAAGCCTTTAATTGAAGCAGGTCGTATTTACATAGCGCAACCGCCTTTGTACTTAATTAAAAAAGGTAGGGAAAGCTGGTATTTATACAGTGATGATGAAATGGACAAATTATTAACTCGTATTGGACGAGATAATATTAATGTCCAGCGATATAAAGGTCTTGGTGAAATGAACCCAGAGCAATTATGGGAAACTACAATGAATCCAGAAGGTAGAACCCTTTTACAAGTAGAACTTGGTGATGCCATGGCCGCAGATGAAATGTTTTGTGTCCTGATGGGGGATAAAGTAGAGCCTAGGCGTAAATTTATCGAAGATCATGCTCATGATGTAAGGAATTTAGATACTTGATAATTGTCTCCCAGCTTTAAGCTGGGAGATTTTTTTCTAGTGATAAAAGTGAAGGAATATAATAGTAAGTATGGAAGTAATATAAATGTTTCTATTACAGGAGGAATCTATGCGTATTGCAGTGGTTGACGGACAGGGTGGAGGTATGGGAAAGTTTGTTATAGAAAAAATAAGAAAAGAGTTTAAAGAACAAATAGAAATCCTTGCTTTAGGGACAAATGCTTTAGCGACTTCGTCTATGTTAAAGGCAGGAGCAAATGAAGGAGCTACGGGCGAGAATGCAATTGTCTATAACAGTCAGGAAGTTGATTTAATTATAGGTTCATTAAATATTATTATGGCGAATTCCATGTTAGGTGAACTTACACCCAAGATGGCTGAAGTAATAACGAATAGCAAGGCACGTAAATTATTAATACCTATTTATCGAGGGAATGTTGATATTATAGGAATGTCAGCAGATCCACTTCCTCACTTAGTGGATAGCTTAATAATACAAATAAGACAATACGTAAGGGGGCTAGAACATGTGTGAAGCTAACGTGTATTTACTTAATAATGAAGTAGAAGAATTATTGCTTGAAAGAGTAGATAAAATAATACCTAAAGACGGAGAAATTTACCTTGAAAATATTTTTGGACAACGTAAAACAATAGCTGCTCGGATAAAAGAGCTCCATTTAGTTGATCATAGAATTCTGTTAGAGAGAATAGTATAAAAATATTATAAAATGTATTTAGAAAAGATAGAGTATATGGTATTATATGTATATGAAAAATCGGTTGTAGTTTAATAATGCTAAGTAGAAGCTTAGTTCACCGATGGTGCTTTATAAATTAATATGTGAACAACAAACCATGAAGGGAATGGCGATAAGAACTATCGCTAACTTCATGGTTTACTTTTTTAGTAGGAGGTGTTATATAATTAAGTTGGTATAGATAGTAAAATAGAAAAGTAAGATATGAAAATGGAGGTTCTCTATGCATATACCTGATGGTTATTTAAGTCCTTCTACCTGTTTGTCGATTAGTATTGTTATGTTGCCTGTTTGGTACAAAGCATCTTCTGTAATTAAAAAGAATTTAGATATATCCCAAGTTCCTTATATGGCGATGGGGGCGGTTTTTTCATTTTTAATTATGATGTTTAATATTCCTATTCCTAATGGAACGACAGCCCATGCAATTGGTGGTGTAATGATTGCAATTGCCTTAGGGCCTTGGGTCGCTGTAATTGGGGTCAGTGTGGCACTATTTATTCAAGCTATTGTTTTTGGCGATGGAGGTATATTGGCATTTGGTGTGAATGCATTTAATATGGCTTTTGTCATGCCTTTTGTAGGATATTATATATTTAACGTACTTGCCAAGGGCGCTGAGGTTGGTTCTAAAAGATACATAATAGCTGCTGGTATTGCTGGTTACATTGGGCTTAATATGGCAGCACTTCTGGCAGCAATTGAATTTGGGATTCAACCTTTATTATTTACGGCTGCTGATGGAACGCCCCTTTATTGTCCTTATGATTTAAATGTTACGGTTCCAGCAATGATGATGGTGCATCTTACTGTTGCAGGCGTAGTGGAAGGTATTTTTACTGCTATAGGAATACGATATATAACAAAAAATTCACCTGAATTAGTTCTAAAGGGGTAGGGATGATAAGATGAAACAAAAATATGGAATTATATTACTTATTATGGCATTGCTATCACCCTTGGGTTTAATCGCTGAAGGAACGGCTTGGGGTGAATGGGGTTTAGAAGATCTTACTGAATTAGTAGGGTATGTACCTCAAGGATTTGAACAGGCGCAGGAGTGGTGGGCTGCTATTTTTCCTGATTATACAATTCCTATTTTAGGAGAAGGAAAAGTAGTTGAGAGTATTAGCTATGTATGTTCTGCACTGATTGGCTCTGGATTAATTTATGGATTAGTAGCTCTCTATGGAAAAATGATAATTAAGAAAGCTTCTACGATGTAATAAAAATGAGACTCTATAGAGTAAAAACTCTATAGAGTCATTTTTAAAAAAAGGAACTATTAAATCCTATATTTTTTTAGTATTATGATAAGCGGATAACCAATAGCAAAGACAATAATTGCTTCACTTACACAAATGGATAATATTGTAAACCAATAAGGCATGGCATATAATATAGAAAGATAGCTGCCTACAATAAGAGCATTAATAATGATGGGAGACAGGTAGGCAAAAAAATTCATTCTAAATCGATAAGTGCACCAAGCTGCCAGCAGCGTAGCAAGGCTGCCGCCTACAATGTCCCACAGACCTAATCCGCCGGATATATTAGCGGCTAATGTACCGATAAATAATCCATAGATAGCCTCGGGGAAGAGAATAGGGAGCAAGGTAAGGGCTTCGCTTAGGCGAAATTGTAAGGGACCATAGGAGATAGGTGCTAGAGCATAAGTTAGGCTTGTATATAAAACGGCAATCATTGCAGCACGAAGGAGATAGCGAGTATCCATAATTACCTCCAAGTAATATTAATTGTACTTATATTATAGCGAGTTAAAATTTACTAGGAAAGTTTTTTCAAAAGAGATATAGTATTAATAATAAAAAACAAACATACGTTCCTAAAATATTTGTAGAGTACCTCTAAGAGATGGTATAATACGGATTAGAATAATAGAAAGAATTAGGTGGTACATATTGTCTAATAAAAGCAGTAAAAATCGACAATCAGAACATAGATGCAATATAAATCCAAGGCTTCGCTCTGAAGTAGTGGGTATATTTCTTCTGTCAGCAGGTATTATTTCGATTATTAGTATATTGGATTTTAATACGGGTTCTATTGGATTGTATATATCTAAATTTCTGAAGTATACTTTTGGTGTAGGGGCTTTTGTAATTCCTTTGCTTATGATGATTATTGGTGGCTTCTATATAAAAACAGATCATGGAATTATATATAGTGTTCGCTTTTGGGGATTATCTTTATTGTATATTTCCTTATTGGGCTTAGCACATCATTTTTTAATCAGTGAAAATAAAGAAATACTTCCAGAAAGTTTAGTCAGTGGCGGTGGTGTTGTTGGTGGTATGTTACTATTTATCTTACGTAAATTTTTTGGTTTTTATGGATCCTTTGTCTTATTAATATCATCTAGTTTATGTGGTATCTTAATTGCAACAACTTGGTCATTATATCAGACTTTTGTTTCTGCAAAAGAAAAAACGCAGCAAGGATTATCTACTGCCATTGAACAAATTGAGAAGGTCGGTAAATTTTATAATCAAGAAAAGGATCGAAAGTTCGCTAAAATAAATAATAAACAAGAAAGCCCGCAAGAGACAGTAGTACTAGAACAAGCGGCAAGTTTAGCTGAAAAACCATTATTAGATCGTTTATTAGAGCAAGCAGCTTTACAAGAACAAGAAGAATCTCGTTCTAAAGCACGGACGGAAGAGCCTATTCATCAAGTACAAGAAAGTAATATAGAAATAAAAGCAAAACAGGTTGCTAAAGGAAAAATTGAAAATGATCATTCGGTATTAGAGCCTGAAACTAAGCCTTTTGCGGGTTATATATTGCCACCACTATCTCTACTACAAAAATCAACGAATCAAACAGATAGTAAAAGAGCAAAAGAAGTAGCCAATAATGCTAAAATTTTGGAAAATACCTTGGAAAGTTTTAATGTTAAAGCCAAAATGATTCATATTAGCCAAGGACCTACTGTCACTCGTTATGAATTAGAACCTGCCCCAGGGGTCAAGGTTAGTAAGATTGTTAATTTAGCAGATGATATAGCCTTAAGCTTAGCTGCTTCAGGAGTGCGTATCGAAGCGCCGATACCTGGCAAGGCAGCAATTGGTATTGAGGTTCCTAATAAGGTTTTAGCAAGTGTCCCACTAAGAGACGTATTAGAAACAGATGAATTTTTAAAGTCCAAATCAAAGCTAATCGTTGCTTTAGGTAAAGATATTGCAGGGCAAACCATAACGGCAGATTTAGGTAAAATGCCTCATTTATTAGTTGCTGGTTCTACTGGTTCTGGTAAAAGTGTATGTATTAATACATTATTAACGAGTATTTTATTTAAAGCTACTCCTGAGGAAGTACGGCTAATATTGGTGGATCCTAAAGTAGTTGAGCTAACCAGTTATAATGGTTTGCCTCATTTACTAACACCTGTAGTGACGGATGCTCAAAAAGCTGCTGCTGCTTTACGATGGGCTGTACAAGAAATGGAACGTCGCTATGAAATGTTTGCCGCTGCTGGAGTTCGGGATATTGGTCGCTATAATGAGTTAATTGATACTTTTCCTATTGGAGAAGGCTCAAGTGGTGAAAAGATTCCCTATATATTGATTATTATTGATGAGTTAGCTGACTTAATGATGGTTTCACCAGTGGACGTAGAAGATGCCATTATTCGGTTAGCACAAAAAGCTCGTGCGGCTGGTATTCATATGGTACTGGCTACACAAAGACCTTCTGTAGATGTTATCACTGGCTTAATTAAGGCTAATGTTCCTTCAAGAATAGCCTTTGCAGTATCATCTCAAATTGACTCTCGTACCATTCTTGATATGGCAGGGGCAGAAAAATTATTAGGTAAAGGGGACATGTTGTTTTATCCGATAGGTATGTCCAAACCTCTCAGGGTGCAAGGAGCCTTTATTGCTGATAGTGAGGTAGAGCAGCTTACTGAGTATATAAAAAAACAAATAGAGCCTCCAGAATATATGGAGGGAATTACGGCTTGTGAAGGTACTACTAAAGGGGAAAGCAGCCCAAGTATTTTTGAAGATGAATTATTTGAGGAAGCAGTACGTATTATCATGGAGTTAAACCAAGCATCCGCATCGATGCTGCAAAGAAAGTTTCGGATTGGCTATACTCGCGCTTCCCGATTAATTGATACCATGGAAGAAATGAAGATTATTGGTCCTAATATGGGCAGCAAACCTCGAGATATTATAATGACCTATGATCAGGTATGTGAGCGGTATTTTTCGAAAGAAGATAAACCTGCTGAAGAGGTGTGATGATATTTTGAATAAGAATAAGCAAATTATTAAAAAAGTAGGTCTGCCTCCAGGTACATTATTACATATTGGATCAGTAAGAAGTGAACAAATAAAAATTAAAATGTTATGCTATAATTGTAACGATTGGTCGGAAACTGAAATTGATAGTATAGATGATATAATAAACTATCAAGATACAGAAAATATTTGCTGGATTCATAGTAGTGGTGTTCATATTGTTAAGATAATAGAAAAAATTGGAACTATATTTAAGATTCATCCTTTAGTTTTAGAAGATATCGTAAATACCAATCAACATCCAAAATTGGAAGAGAATGAAGATTATGTATATGTTATATTGAAAATGATTCATTGTGATAGAATAAAAAAATAGAGTTTGAACAAGTTAGTATTATAGTTGGTAAGAATTATATTTTATCCTTTCAAGAAAATGATAATGATATATTTAAACAAATTAGAGATAGAATAAAGAGCACTCCAGGTAAGATTAGAGCGAAAGGTGCCGATTATCTGGCTTATGCCTTATTAGATTGTATTGTTGATTATTATTATGTAGCACTTGAATACCTAGGAGAAAGGATTGAAGTATTAGAAGATCAAGTCATGTTAGATCCTAAACCTGAGGTTTTAAAGGAAATACATGGGTTAAAAAATGAAATGTTATTTGTTAGAAAGGCTGTTTGGCCACTAAGAGAAATTATCAATGCCTTGGCTCGAGGAGATTCAACTCTATTCCAAAAGGATACTCTTATTTACCTTAGGGATATTTATGATCACATGATTCAAGTAATTGATAGTATAGAAATGTATCGTGATATGGTTACTGGAATGCTTGACATTTATATTTCCAGTATCAGTTATCGGACCAACGAAGTTATGAAAGTTCTAACTATTATAGCTACTATTTTTATTCCTCTTACTTTTATTGTAGGTTTATATGGCATGAATTTTAAATATATGCCCGAATTAGAATGGGAATGGGGTTATCCAGCTATTTTATGTATTATGGCTTTGATTAGTTTAGGTATGATACATTACTTTCGTAAAAAGAAATGGCTATAAGAAAAGACTTGGCTTGTACCAAGTCCTCGGACGCAGGCAGAAGCCTTAGTCGTTCTTACTTGGAATCAAGAAAGTGCTATACTTTCTGATTCCGTAAAAAAAGTCATACCTATAATAAGGTATGACTTTTTATTTTATGAATATAAAATAAATAATAATGGGAAGTAAGATTTTAGGATAACTGCAATTTAACCCCAAAGCGTTCACTAGTAAATTTAAGCCATTCTTTAGCAGCAAAAGAAAGGTAACGATCTTTTTTCCAAATCATACCTAAATGCCAAGGAATCATAGGTTCAGCTAACGATACTGTTTTAATTCGTGTAGGATCAAGATATTCGCAAATTGTTTTAGGTAATAAAGCAATTCCAAGTTTTGTGGCAACCATCTCAGAGATAAAATCCCATTGAGAACTTTGGCAAATGACTTTGGGATCAAAGCCACTTTGTATACAGCGATTGATAATACGTTCATGAAGGACAAAATCTTCTCTTAGTAAAATAAAAGATTCATCTTTTAACTGGATGAGCTCAACATTTGATTGCTCTGCTAATTCGTGTTCTGGATGTACAATTAACATAAGAGGCTCTTTTACAAAAGGAAACATTTCAAAGGTATTTTCATTTACTGGTAGTAATACCATACCGATATCTAAGCTGCCATCTTCAATACCATCTTTTACTTTCCTTGAACCTACCTCGATTAGGTTGATATCAATATGAGGATAAATTTTAGTGAAATCAGCGATAATTTTGGAAAAAAAGCTAGCACCTACCATAGGGGGTAAGCCAATAACGAGGGTACCTTTTTTCAAATTAATAACATCAGCAAGTTCTGAAGTAAGATTTTGAAAAGCGGTTACAATTTGTTCAGATTGATGAAGGACTGCTTTACCTGCATCGGTTAGCTCAATTTGCTTAGCGGAACGATAAAATAAAGTTGTTCCTAATTCATCTTCTAAAATTTTAATCATTTTGCTAATTGATGGCTGTGTTATATGTAGTGAGCGGGCTGCCTTAGTAAAACTACGATTTTTAGCTACTTCAATAAAATAAGTTAAATGGCGAACATCCATAAAATATATCTCCTTTTATACTATTTAATTTATTAATAATGTAAAATTCTGCTGATATAAGTATTATAGTCTATATTTAGAAGGTATGGTAGCTAGTGGAAGCAGTAAATAGCTATATTGTCTATTATAGTAAGAATACTAAGTCAATTTTCGTTTAAAATATTATAAATGTAGCATAATACTATGGTATAATATACATAAAATTATTAAAGTGAGGGAATTTTTTTGAAAAAAGCAATCATTGAAATGGATAAAGGTAACATTGTAATTGAATTATTTGAAAAAGATGCGCCTAAGACAGTGGCAAATTTCGAAAAATTAATTACAGAAGGATTTTATAACGGAATCTCTTTTCACCGTGTAATAAAAGGATTTGTAGCACAAGGTGGATGTCCAAATGGAACTGGTACTGGTGGTCCAGGTTATACTATTCCTTGTGAAACAAAGGATAATCCTCATATTCATCAACGTGGATCTTTATCGATGGCACATCGTGGACCCAACACAGGTGGCAGCCAATTTTTCATTGTCTTTGAACCTCAACCCCATTTGAATGGTGTACATACAGTGTTTGGTAAAGTTATTGAGGGTATGGATGTTGTTGATCAAATTCAGCAAGGTGATATTATGAATAAGGTTACAGTTGTTGAAGAATAATACGCAACACTTATAGTAAGTAATCGTATAGGGGGTGGGAACATCAATAAGATGAAATCTCACTCTTTATTTAATTTATATTGGAACTAATGATTAGGAGGTAACTTGTGGAACAGATAAGTGTAGATATGATTTTATTTTTAATGGGCGCAGGTTTTATTGCATCTTTTATTGATTCTGTAGTAGGTGGTGGCGGCTTAATTTCTTTGCCAGCATTGTTACTAACTGGTTTACCGCCAACTATGGCATTAGGTACAAATAAGATGGCTAGTGTTATGGGGAGTTGTACCAGTACCATTTCTTTTATGCGGTCAGGAAAAATTGATCTAGGAATTATAAAATATTTATTTCCACTTTCATTTCTAGGATCTATCTTAGGGGTAATTGCAGTACAACAAATACCTTCCGCATTTCTAAAACCATTAGTAGTGGTTATGTTAGTTATTGTTACGATTTATACCTTTACAAAAAAAGAATGGGGAGATATATCAACCTATAATGGCATGACAAAAAGGACGGCCTATTTAAGTGGCATAGTAGCTTTGTCCATTGGTTTCTATGATGGTTTTTTTGGTCCTGGTGCAGGGTCCTTTTTTATCTTTGCTTTTTTAATGATTGGTTTTGATTTTGTAATGGCAGCTGGTAATTCTAAAGCTTTAAATTTTGCCAGTAATATTGCTGCTGTGATTACTTTTATTTATTTTGGCTCGATAAATTATTATTATGCGATACCTATGGGGATTGCCATGATTTTTGGAGCAATTGCAGGTTCTACATTGGCTATAAAAAAAGGGGCATCTTATGTGCGCCCACTGTTTTTATTTATGTCAGTTGTTTTGATAAGTAAACAATTATGGGATGTTCTTCACTGAAGAATATTGCTTTCCTTCTTCGTTATTTGAAATACAATATAGAAAGTAGTGCCGTTTGGTCCTGTAATAGGCTGTATCGTAGCATTGTGCCGATTTGCAATACTATAACATACAGCCAGCCCTAAGCCGGTGCCAGTATCCTTGGTAGTAAAAAAAGGGGTACCAAGTTTTTTAATCACATCGGTAGGTATTCCATTGCCTTCATCCTGTATTGCTAACACAACTGTATCATCATAGGTGAAGGTTTTTATGTAGATATTACCTCCTGGTTCCATAGCTTCAAAACCATTGTGTACAATATTAAGAATAAGTTGACGAATTTCTTTTTCATCGAGGAGTAAATTAGGTATTTGTTTTAAATCACTGTAGATGTATTTATTGTCAACGATACCATTTGCTTGCATTAAAGGCATTAAGGTTATAACGATGTCGTTGAGATTTAATTCTTTTAAATCAACGGACTTGTCTTTTGCTAAGGATAAAAATTCAGTAATAATTGTATTGGCTCTGTCGAGCTCTTCAATCATTATACTGAAAAATTCACTATGCTTTTTATATTCTGCTTTTAGGGATATCATTTGCAAAAAACCACGTACTGTTGTCATAGGATTACGTACTTCATGACCAATACTGGCCGCCATTTCTCCTACTAAATTTAGTCTATCTAGGCGAGCCATTTCAGCAGTCATGTTTTTATGAGCTGTAATATCCCGAGAGTTAGATAAAGCATATTCTACAGTGCCATCTGCTCTAAATTCTGGCATGATACGAGCATGAAAATGGTGGTTTCCATGTATACCTGGAAATTCATATTCAAAGACATTTGGCTCTTTGGTATGAAAAACTTCCTGGTTTTTTTTCTTCCACATTTCGATAAAATCTTTATCGAAATGTGGAATTTCATCTAAGGTTTTATCAAGATATTCTTCAACAGAGACACCAGTTAAATCCTTGATAGCAGGGTTGATAAAGGAAATGCGCATATCTTTATCAATGCGTGAAATAATATCAGGTGTATTTTCAATGAGGGCCTGGAACTCTTGGTGTTGTTGGTATATTTTAGCTTCCATTAATTTGAGATCCGTAATATTCATTAAGGTATATAAGGCAGATTGAATGGTATGTTCTTGGTCATATTCTGGCACCGCTTTACAATGATAGAAGCAATGTTTACCTTGATAATTGATAAAATCAGACTCAAAGACAACTTCTTTACCTGTTGCAAAAATATAAGAGAAGGTAGCTTCCCATAAGGTACAAAAATTATTAGGCAGGCCAACATCTCTAAAGGTTTTACCAATAAAATCTTGAGCTGGTATGTTGGTGTCAGAGGTAATGATTGGATTGATATAGATATGCTGGCTCAATAGGTTAACGCGGGCTACAATGACAGGTAAGTGTTCTATAAGCGTTTTATATTCTTTTTGACTTTGGCGAATAATTTGCTGGTATTGTAGATGCTGGACTTGAGAATTTTCGAAACGGTGAAGTTCTTTACGTAGCTCTTGCATTTCGGTAAGAATGTTTTCCTTAGTATTTATTTCACTACTCATCTATTTCAAATCCTCTCCATCTAACTAAGTAAGTATGCACGAATCAACATATAAAAGAATTCAAGATTTAAAATAAAATTACCTTTCAAGATAATGTCGAAATTTAGGATAATTCTAAATATATTTTCTAATATAGAAGTATTTTGTTGTATTACAGCAATCGGATGAGGCCTAGAAGAATTAAAATAAAACCTGACAAATAAGGGATGCGTTTTTTAAGCTGGTCTGAAATTAGATGATTTGAGACATAAATTCCTAAAGTAATTACTACAATTTGAATAAAGCCCATAGAAAGAGGGGTATATAAGGGTAGAGGGCTTACTAATACTGCGGCAAAAATGGCTAGCATATTATCAACACCGAGGGCTAATCCCAGAAGTATTGCCTCTAGCGGGCTAATGGTTTGGGAATGATCAACGTCAGCAGATTCTGGCTTATTTATGATCGTAATCAATAATTGGCTGGCCGAGTAAGGTTTAGACTCTGAAGTTACTATTGCCTCTAATGGGTGATCCTTATCCTTATTAATTGCCCTAAGATATTCTTGAATCATACTATACAACCCCATGGCAGTAAGCAAAAACGCACCTACTATTATTGCAAGTTTTGTATTGATATATGCTCCTAAGAGATAAGCAGTCCCCATGGCAAACCCTGTGCAAAGAGTAGTTGCTATTCCTATAATAAAGAGTGAAATATTTGGTATAATGATTTTTTTTAGCCCATAAGCAATACCAGCAACGAATCCATCAATACTTACGGCAAAGCCTAATAGTAATACATAACATAAGGTCATTATCTAGCCTCCTATGGTAGGGTTATAGAGTAGTCTGAAATAATATATGGCAGAGGCTAATTTTTGGTGACGATATATGGTTGTTTTGCTTGCCTAAGGATTTAAGAGGATTTTAGATGGAATCCGCACATATAACACTTTCTAATTTTAATAAAGATAACATGGGCTTGGCGCAAGCCAAGTTTTCTTTATCCGATGACTAAACCGCTCTAAGACTCCCATTTTCTATAAGTGGGAGTTAAGAGCGGCTAAGTCCCTGGATAAGTGCGACTAAGATTCAGATGGAGTTAAAACTCCATCTGAATCAAGTCTTCTTTATATATAGGAAAATTTATGTTATAATAAGTAATTGGAATTAAATGATATATGTATTGTAGTCATATGCTTTTATTGTATTATGGCTCTATATTATGAATGAAAGATTATTTTAGGGATTATCACAATTAAAATTGTGTTTGAGGTGAGAGTGTGGATTTTGGTTTAGGTAAAGTATTAGCCCGTAGTATAGAACAAGAAATGAAGAGTTCTTATATTGATTATGCCATGAGTGTTATTACCATGCGAGCGTTGCCTGATGTTCGTGATGGTCTAAAACCCGTGCATCGTCGCATTTTATACGCCATGCATGAAGCTGGAATGGCCGCCAATAAGCCTTATAAAAAATCGGCACGTATTGTCGGTGAAGTACTAGGTAAATATCATCCTCATGGTGATACTTCTGTGTATGATGCCATTGTACGTTTGGCTCAAGATTTCTCTACCCGCTATTTAATGGTAGATGGCCATGGTAACTTTGGTTCCGTGGATGGTGACTCGGCTGCTGCTATGCGTTATACAGAGGTTAGGATGTCTCGCATTGCGGAAGCAATGGTATCGGATATTGAAAAAGATACTGTAGATTTCACACCTAACTATGATGAATCCTTACAAGAACCAACGGTATTACCTGCTAAGGTTCCCAACCTTTTAGTAAACGGTTCTTCTGGTATTGCAGTAGGTATGGCTACCAACATTCCTCCTCATAATTTACGGGAAGTAATTGATGCCTTAATTATGATGATTGACAATGCTGAGGTAACTATTCCTGAACTGATGTCAGCAATAAAAGGACCTGATTTTCCAACAGGTGGTCTTATTTTAGGAAAAGAAGGGATTTATTCGGCGTATTCTACGGGCCGTGGTGTTGTGAAAATGCGAGCTCAGGCTCGTGTTGACAAAATGGCCAATGGGAAACCACGTATTATTGTTACCGAAATTCCTTACCAAGTGAACAAGGCTAGATTAATTGAAAAAATAGCAGAATTAGTTCGAGACAAAGTGATTGATGGTATTACAGATCTTCGCGATGAAAGTGATCGGAATGGCATGCGCATTGTGATTGAACTAAGGAGAGATTCCAATGCAGATGTTATTTTAAATCAATTATATAAACATACCCAATTGCAGGATACTTTTGGTATTATTATGCTGGCTTTAGTGGAAGGGCGCCCTAGGGTGCTTAACTTAAAGGAAGTATTGCATTACTACATAGAGCATCAAAAGGTAGTAATTGTACGCAGGACTGCTTATGAGTTAGCAAAAGCGAAAGCAAGAGCTCATATTTTAGAGGGTCTTAAAATTGCACTTGATCATATTGATGCAGTAATTACTGCAATTCGCCAATCTAAAACAGTGGATGTTGCTCGTGCAGCGTTGATCGATGGATTTAATCTTAGTGATAAACAAGCGCAAGCAATTCTAGACTTACGTTTACAGCGCTTAACGGGCTTAGAACGAGAAAAAATTGAAAATGAATACAAAGACGTCTTAGAGACGATTGAATGGTTGGAATCCGTTTTGGCAGATGATCAAAAAGTCCTAAATATTATAAAAGAAGAGTTACAAGATGTTAGAAAACGTTTCGGTGATGATCGTCGTACTATCATTACAGATGATCTATCAAATATGGCAGTGGAAGATTTAATTGCAGAAGAGGATATTGTGCTGACTTTGACCCGCTCTAGTTATGTGAAACGCCTGCCCGTCGATACCTATCGGAATCAGAAACGAGGTGGCCGTGGCGTAGCTGGTATGGGAACAAAAGAAGAAGATTTTGTGGAACATTTATTTGTAACAACTACGCATCACAATATTTTATTCTTTACAAATCGAGGACGAGTTTATCGCATGAAAGGCTATGAAATACCAGAGGCTAGCCGTACTTCAAAAGGTACATCTATCGTGAACTTGTTACCTCTAGAAGGAAAAGAAAGAATTACTGCAGTAATTCCGATTCGAGCATTTACAAATACTCGTTATCTATTCATGGCTACGGCAAAGGGTATTGTTAAGAAAACGGAGTTAATGGAATTTGATACAGCTAGGAAAACTGGCTTGATTGCTATTTCCTTAGATGAAGATGATGATTTAATTGGTGTTAAATTAACAAATGGTGAACAACATGTTCTTATGGGAACTAGTGATGGTTTAGCGATTTACTTCCCAGAAACGGATGTTCGTCATATGGGACGTACAGCGCGTGGTGTAAGAGGCATTCGTCTGCATGATGGTGATAGCGTTGTTGATATGGACACCTTAAAACAAGATGGGGAAGTATTAACTGTAACTGCTGAAGGTTATGGGAAGCGTACTCCAGTTGATAATTATCGGAACCAAAAACGTGGTGGCAAGGGCGTCATTAATACGAAAGTAACGGAAAAGACAGGTAAGGTAGTTGGCATCAAGGTAGTACGTCCTGGACAGGAATTGATGTTAATTAGTAGTGAAGGTATTGTAATACGAATTGATATCGATACCATATCTGTTATTAGTCGAAACACACAAGGTGTAAAATTAATGAAGACTGGTGAGAATGATAAAGTTGTTGCCCTAGCTTCTGTAGAAAAAAAGTCAGATATTGACTAATTTATTTGGATAAGGAAAGGACAGGCTGGTATATATACTGGTCTGTCCTTTTTTTGTGTTACCTCATTATTTAGAAGAAAATTTCCATAATGCATACAATAAAAAGGTTGCCTTAATTCTAAGGCAACCTTTTTACGTAACATATACTTTTAAAACGAAATTAGTCTTTCTTAATCTTTTACTTTAGCATTCCAAACGCAAGCAGCCAATATCATTGAAATGACTGCAGAGCCTACCCAAAAATCAGCAGCCAAGGCGAAATCATAAAGTTTTTTCCCATTAACGACAGTCATATGTGAATTAATCAAATAACCACTTATAACTTCTTGGGCAGCAGCTCCGCCATAACTAAGTAAACCGATCATACCCATTGCCGCGCCTGTAGCACGTTTAGGGCAAATATCAACAGCCATTAAACCTCCAAGGTAGCAAACAAGTGCTCCCATTGTAAAACCATACACGACCATACTGCCCATATCGATCCAATAACTAGCAGGCGCCCAAACAAATGCAGCGGTGGCAGCAGCGTATAATAAACCATATATCAATGCAGGCATATTACGTTTGTGGTTAAAAAACTTATCTGATACAAGACCGCAAGTAAGAGCACCAAAAATTCCTGCAAACTGCATAACAGACAAAACACCACTCGCACCCATTGTTGTATAACCTTTAGCTTCTGTTAAGTAGATAATTCCCCAGCTTTCTACGGCATAGCGGGTAATATAACAGAAAAGGCTAGACATACCGAGTATCCAGACTGCAGGACGTTTTACGACTTCCCACTGCAGACTACCAACAGATTTATCTTTTTCAACGATAGCGGCATGGTCATTTTTAAAGTCAGCAACATTTGGTAAACCGCGAGTTTCAGGCCGATCGGACATAAAGAAATAAATTAGGATGGAACCGATGGTACAAACAACACCTGCCATAATGAAACCCATCTTCCAGCTGTAAGCTCCTACGACAGCTGCAGTTGCCATGTAAGTGAAGGCTGCACCTAGATTATGACTGGTGAACCAAATACCATAGAAAGTACCCCGTTCTCTATTACTAAACCATTGGTTTAAAGCAACAATACAAGGACCTGCACCAAAAGATTGGAACCAACCATTTATGCCCCATAATACGACTAGGGGTAAAAATTCATTAGTAAAACCCATTAATACGGTAATAATAGATGATAGAAAAAGACCGAGAGCAAAGAAACGCTTAATATTTAATCTGTCAGCTAAAAAGCTATTGGTAAATTTACCTAGTCCGTAGGTGATAAAAAATACAGAGCCCATTACACCAAGTTGCTGAGCATCTAGCACTCCTGTTGCCATCAAAGGTTTTTTGATAACGGAGAAACTAAGGCGTATAACATAAAATAATGCGTAACCTAAGGTAATTGACGTAAAAACTTGCCAGCGAATTTTATTAAAGGCTGATGCGATTTGACTTTGATCACCCTTCATTAAAGGCTGATCCTTTCCTGTCATGAAAAACTTAATGACTTCTTCGAACATATTGCACCTCTTATTTATTTATTACCTAAGTATTAGGCTCTTACATGGATATTTATTAGAGATAATTAATAGGCAGAATCTCCACCATTTGATAATGTTTTGGTTGATGCATCAACCATTTTAGTACCTGTGTAATATAACATTCCTGGAGTAGGAGCAGGTACCTTGAGGCCTTTTTTAATTAAGAAATTGCGAAGTACTTCAGGTTTGTCTGAAATCATACCATCAACACCCATGGTTAACAATTTTTCCATGGCGGCTTCATTATTAACTGTCCAAGGTACTACTTTCATACCAAGTTTATGTGCTTCAGCTACCAGTTCAGGGGTAAGCTCTTCCCAATAAGGGGAAACAACATCTGCGTTTATGGCTTTTGCTGCTTTGACATAGTCACCGTTATAAGTATCAATATCTAGGCCGCCCATCCAAGGTGAAGCACCAGGTTTACCAACTTGCCTGTATAATCCATCAGGTCCCCAAGACTCTTGTTCGCAGGTCAACGCGACTAGAGTAATATCTTTATCGAGTTTACGTACTTCTTGAAGTGTCTTCCAGTCGAAGGATTGCACGGTTACACGATCTTCCATATGATATTTTTTAACTACGTCTATTACTTTTTTAGCAAAATATTGGGGCGAAGGATTTAATGGATCAACTGGGTCTACATAAGATTTCGTTTCAATATTGAATTTTACATCTTTATTGCCATAAGCAATTGCTAATTCAAAAACTTCATCTAATGTTGGAACATGAGTTCCAGGTACTGATAGCTGAGTACGCCCATGACCTTCATAATAGTCACCAGCTTCCGGATTCATAGTACCCATGTCATAAGATTTTATTTCTGCTAATGACATACTGCGCATGTCAGGTTGTTGACCTTGCTTTACATAATTACCATGAATATCTTTGGCAAGGTGAGTTTCCAATTTTGGATTGTGGCTGATTACCAGATAACCATCTTTTGTTATTTGGAGGTCCATTTCCAATGTACTTACCCCTAGGTTCATAGCATAGGCAAATGCGGCAAGAGTATTTTCTGGACGAGCATCTCGACCACCACGGTGAGCTTGTAGATCAAAGCCACTTACAGTTGCCTTTGCAGATACGTCAGGCATGTTCAGACCAGATACTAGAACGGCTGCTGCCGCTCCTGCGATTAAAAACCGTTTCCAACATTTTTTTTTCTTTTCCATACTACACTCTCCTTCTCTTTTGTAGGGAAAAATCTTATCTAAATTATCACATTATAATGACAATTTTTGTATCAGTAAAACATCTGATTATGTAGTAAGAAAAATACAGAAAATTCATGTAAGATTAATTCTTACACCTAAATTATCTTTCAATAGATATGAGGAATTACATGCTTTTGTATACAACTAAAGTTAAATTGTTACCTGATAAATAGGAGAGAATATAAAAAGTGAGTAGGGTTTTTCCCTACTCACTTTTTACTGGCAGTAAATCATATTTGAGTGCATATTCAACTAATTGACTTTTTTTAGTTACCCCTAGTTTTTCCATCATACGTGTTTTATAGGTATCAACAGTTTTTACGCTGAGACATAGTATTTTACCCGTTTGACTCATCGAGTATCCTCTAACTATATATTTTAACACTTCACGCTCGCGAGAGCTTAGAAGAGTATAGGGATTATCAATATTTTCTTTTGGGGTGTCTGTTAAGAGACTATTCAATAATTGTTGTGAATTGCGAGGGTTTAAGTAACGCTGACCCATATAAACTGTTTTAACAGCATCAAATAATTCAGTATCAACTGCGTGTTTTTCTACATAACCTAGAGCGCCAGAGCGCATTACTTCCTTAACATACTGTTCATCTTCATACATGGTAAGCACCAAAATTCGAATAGGGTAACCTCGGCTTTTAATCTCCTTTATACATTCAAGGCCACCCATATTAGGCATTGATAAATCAATAATAAGAACATCGGCAGTTATCTTTTCAAGTAAACCGAGGACTTTTTCACCATCAGATGCCTCGCCAATTACCACAAATTCAGCTTCATTATTAAGGAGTAATTTTAAACCAGCCCTTAGTACCGAATGATCATCAGCCAGGATAATTTTAATTTTTGATTTCATGTGCACTCACTCCAAACATGTTATAGGGATTATTACTGTAATGGTTGTTCCTTGCCCGCTAATGGAATGAAAGGTAAAGGTACCACCTAATAACTCAACACGTTCTTTCATTCCGTAGATACCTAGACGGTTTTTCTGACGAGCTGCCTCTAAAGCTCCCGAACGAATACCTAAACCATTATCGTAAATAATTAAGGTTATATTACCTATGTCTTGACTAAGTGTAATATTTACCTCTGTAGCACAGGCATGCTTAGAAATATTAGTTAGACTTTCCTGCAAAATACGATATAAGGTTAGGGAAATTTGATTATTAACTATTAATTTTTCATCCGGAGAAGAGAAAGCTACAGAAAGATGTTGCTGATTACTAAAATTATTAATATATTTAGCCATAGCTGCGACGATTCCTAAGTCATCTAATACTGGGGGCCTAAGTTCAACTGCCATCTTCCGTAAGCCGCCTAAGACATTAATTGCTACATCTCTGGCATTAAGTAGCAAATCTTTTTGTTTGTCATCTGTCAATTTTGATAGCAAAACCTTCATATACGCTAGCAATGATGCTAGGGATTGACTGGTTTCATCATGAAGTTCACGAGAAATACGTTTTCTTTCTTCCTCCTGAATTGTAAAAAGCTTATTTAGTAATACAGTTCTTAGGTCTTCTTTCGCCCTTAGTTCCTTCAGTAAACGATTATTTTCGAAATCTTTCTCCTGCAGACTTGTAATCATTTCATTAAATACTCCGGCTAAGCGACCTACCTCATCTTCTGTCTTTATTTCAGTTTGAACATAAAAATTACCTTGTTGGATTTGCTGGGCTGCTTTTGTAAGGCTGCGCATGGGATGAATAATAAGATAGGCTAAATAGGTAGATCCGACGGCAGCCAATAAACACACTAGTAAAGTAGTAAGGAAAAATTCATGCAGCTTAGTATTTAGTAGCTCTTGGGTGCTTTTCTCGGACATACCTACCCGGACGAAACCGATTGCACCATTTTCTATTGGAACGATTATCTCCCGGATTGGTCCTTCGTTACTATTAAATTTGATAGTTTGATATCCATCTTCTTCCTTCGCTTTATACACCAATTCTACTGGTAAACCTTTTGGTAAATTACCAGCGAAGGTATGAGCTAAGATACGACCGGCAGAATCTGTAATAATAATATACCTAACGTCCTCTGTATTATTTTTAGTTTTATTAATTCGGTCGAACAAAGCATAGTTATCATCTAATAAAATATCATTACTACTAAGGGCTGCAATATACGTAGCCATTTCGGCTCCACGCTTTTCAATTTGCCGATCGAGCAGTTTTGTAGTCGTATCAAAAACTATGATGCCAATAATAATACTTAACAACAATAACATACTAATAATAATGCCATTAATTTTGTAATAAATACTTGCTTGTCTTAACCATTTCATAAGAGGGTACTCGTCCTATCATAAAGTTTGCGCAGTGGCTCATAGAGGGCTGGTGTAGGAAGAATAAATCGATCAATAACTAAATGTTGTAAAGCTGGTGCTACCTCAGAATCTTCATGCATAGTAAGAAAAATATGACGTAATTGTTCTTTTTGCTCAGCTTTGAGTTTCTTACTAATCACAACAGGACCTGTAGGTGCAGGTTCCATAGAAGCAATAATACGTACTTTTGCTGCAATCTCAGGAGTCTTTTCTTTCGCATACTCATAAATTTGACTGTCAAAGCTAGCAGCATCTGTAACTTGTGTGGCTACGGCCCACAGTGATTTGTCATGACTATAGGTGTAAAAATAACGTTTGAAGAATTTTTCGGGGATTGTATTTTTTTGCAGTAAGTATTCCTCAATAACCATATGACCAGAATAACTAAGGGGATCAGTAAAGGCAAAAACCTTACCCTTAAGATCATTCATATTATAAATAGAACTGTCCTTATGTACAATTATTTCTGGAGTATATAAGGAATTTCCGGCATGCTCTGCCATAACAAATAACTCAATTTCATTCATTCCTCGGTAAGAGCTATATGCACCTGTAGATAAGAACGCAATATCAACGTCACCATTAGCCAATAGCATATTGACCTCCGCATAAGTTTTGCGTTGTATAAGTATAGCCTGACGCCCCGTTTGTTTAGAAACATAGTCAGCTATTTTACGATAATCACCAATTGTTTCATGAGGAGATACAACCGAAGCTAAAGCAATAAGGATCGGACGCTGATCTGAATTAGCATGATTCTGTAGAGCGATATTCTCAGATGGTTGGCTAAAGTCGATATAGGGAGTAGAACTACTTTTACAGCCACTTATAAAGAACAGTAAAATACATATTAGACTTGACGTTAGAAAATTTAGCTTCATATATATCACCTTTTATCTTATTTGGGATTATTTATAAAAGTATGAATAATTTTGTGTATAATATTTTTTTTATTGTCAATATTATAACATAGATATTTTTCCAGTAGTAGAAAAGTAAGGTTATTATTCTATAGAGAATAGTCATGAGTCTATAATCAATAGATAACAATAGCTAAATAAGATGGTTGACGGAGCTACTAGTTTATGATATACTACTTTAAGTAGCTCACGAGAGCAACTGATTGAAAGTAATTAAAACTAAATGTTGACACGATGCTAGAAACGTGTTAACATAAAGATCCGCCTTAAACAGCGGCAATGTGTTCCTTGAAAACTAAACAATGTAAGTAAGGTTAAAATAAGCCAGATGTGCGGTACTCGTTTGAGTACAAAACAAAGTTAATCCACTTCGGTGAGATTGACAAAAAGCTAGTTTTTTAAAGAGCCATCAAGGTTCTCTAATATAATTTATTGGAGAGTTTGATCCTGGCTCAGGACGAACGCTGGCGGCGTGCCTAACACATGCAAGTCGAACGGAGATTTCAGCAATGGAATCTTAGTGGCGAACGGGTGAGTAACGCGTAGACAACCTACCTTCTAGATGGGGACAACACTGCGAAAGTGGTGCTAATACCGAATGTTGTATTTTAGATGCATATTTAAGATACTAAAGGTGGCCTCTATTTATAAGCTACCACTAGAAGATGGGTCTGCGTCTGATTAGCTAGTTGGTGAGGTAATGGCTCACCAAGGCGACGATCAGTAGCCGGTCTGAGAGGATGAACGGCCACACTGGGACTGAGACACGGCCCAGACTCCTACGGGAGGCAGCAGTGGGGAATCTTCCGCAATGGACGAAAGTCTGACGGAGCAACGCCGCGTGAGTGAAGAAGGTTTTCGGATCGTAAAACTCTGTTTTCAGGGACGAATGTGCGATATGTGAATAATGTGTTGTAATGACGGTACCTGACAAGAAAGCCACGGCTAACTACGTGCCAGCAGCCGCGGTAATACGTAGGTGGCAAGCGTTGTCCGGAATTATTGGGCGTAAAGCGCGCGCAGGTGGGATAATAAGTCTGATGTTAAAGTTCGGGGCTCAACCCCGTGAAGCATTTGGATACTGTTATTCTTGAGTGCAGGAGAGGAAAGTGGAATTCCTAGTGTAGCGGTGAAATGCGTAGATATTAGGAGGAACACCAGTGGCGAAGGCGACTTTCTGGACTGTGTCTGACACTGAGGCGCGAAAGCCAGGGTAGTGAACGGGATTAGATACCCCGGTAATCCTGGCCGTAAACGATGGGTACTAGGTGTTGGGGGTATCGACCCCTCCAGTGCCGGAGTTAACGCAATAAGTACCCCGCCTGGGGAGTACGGCCGCAAGGTTGAAACTCAAAGGAATTGACGGGGGCCCGCACAAGCGGTGGAGTATGTGGTTTAATTCGACGCAACGCGAAGAACCTTACCAAGGCTTGACATCGTCTGATGACTCTAGAGATAGAGAGTTCTCCTTCGGGAGACAGATAGACAGGTGGTGCATGGCTGTCGTCAGCTCGTGTCGTGAGATGTTGGGTTAAGTCCCGCAACGAGCGCAACCCTTATCCTATGTTGCCAGCACGTAATGGTGGGAACTCATGGGAGACTGCCGTGGATAACACGGAGGAAGGTGGGGATGACGTCAAGTCATCATGCCCCTTATGTCTTGGGCTACACACGTACTACAATGGGCTTTAATAGAGGGTAGCGAAGCCGCGAGGTGAAGCCAAACCCAAAAACAAGCTCTCAGTTCGGATTGCAGGCTGCAACTCGCCTGCATGAAGTCGGAATCGCTAGTAATCGCAGATCAGCATGCTGCGGTGAATACGTTCCCGGGCCTTGTACACACCGCCCGTCACACCACGAAAGTTGAGAGCACCCGAAGCCGGTGAGGTAACCAGCAATGGAACCAGCCGTCGAAGGTGAGATCAGTGATTGGGGTGAAGTCGTAACAAGGTAGCCGTATCGGAAGGTGCGGCTGGATCACCTCCTTTCTATGGAGATTTGAATCATTGAAATACATGGTTCTAATCCAAGGTCGACACATCTGGTTGTTCATCTACTTACATTGCTTAGTTTTGAGGGAATACGTCCTTGTTGCTACAAGAAATTGTAGTGATAAGAAATGTAGTACCTTATATGTTCTTTGAAAACTGCACAGAAGAAAGCAAAGTAATAATTCTAATAGCAATATTAGGGTGATTACCGAGCATGTTAGGATTTTTTAAAAAACGTATGATCCTTTGGGATTGTACACCACTAATGATTGTTCATTTATGAGCAGTCGATTAGCAAGACATAAGTCAAGCTAATAAGGGCATACGGTGGATGCCTTGGCGCCAAGAGCCGATGAAGGACGGGGTAAGCTCCGATAAGCTAGGGGGAATCGCAAGCAGGTTTTGATCCCTAGATTTCCGAATGGGGAAACCCAACAGTGGTAATGCACTGTTACCCATACCTGAGAGTATGAGGAGGGCACCTGGGGAACTGAAACATCTAAGTACCCAGAGGAAAAGTAATCAAGTGAGATTCCCTAAGTAGCGGCGAGCGAACGGGGAAGAGCCCAAACCGAGTCAGTTTACTGATTCGGGGTTGAGGACCGGCATAATTCGAGTCAGGCTTAGTCGAACTACCTGGAAAGGTAGACCATAGGGGGTAACAGTCCCGTAGACGAAAAGCAGAGCAAGATGGCCGAGTTCCAGAGTACCACGAGACACGTGAAACCTTGTGGGAAGCAGGGGGGACCACCCTCCAAGGCAAAATACTCCTTGGCGACCGATAGCGTATAGTACCGTGAGGGAAAGGTGAAAAGCACCCCGGGAGGGGAGTGAAAAAGAACCTGAAACCGTATGTCTACAAGCAGTTGAAGACCCTTATGTGGTCAACAGCGTGCC